>DASXNS010000087.1:0-6697 GCA_036494865.1 Chthoniobacterales bacterium
CGGCCGACATTCTAATTTACGACAGCGACTTGGTGCCGGTGGGCAAGGACCAGAAGCAACACCTCGAAATGACCCGCGATATTGCGCTGAAATTTAATGAAATATTCGGAGGCGGCTTAAGGTTGCCCGAACCGTACATTCAAACCGGCACCGAAACTGTCCCCGGCATCGACGGCCAGAAAATGAGCAAGAGCTACGGAAACACGATCGATATTTTCGGGGACGAAAAGGAAATGCGAAAGCGGGTGATGAGCATCGTGACTGACTCGGCCGCGGTCGATGCGCCGAAAGATCCAGAGAGCTCTACGATTTTTCAGCTCTATTCGCTCTTCGCCAGCAAAGAGGAAACGGAAGCGATGCGCGATGCGTTTCGGCGTGGCGGCACCGGTTACGGCGAATTCAAGAAGCAGCTCTTCGCCAAGCTCTGGGAATATTTTGCGCCGATGCGAAAACGACGAGCGGAAATTCTGTCCGATCCGAA
This sequence comes from Chthoniobacterales bacterium, assembly GCA_036494865.1. GTDB lineage: Bacteria > Verrucomicrobiota > Verrucomicrobiia > Chthoniobacterales > UBA10450 > AV80. Next base: position 482 of record DASXNS010000087.1, read on the forward strand.
TTACATCGAGTCCGTCTTGGAACAGGGCGCGCAGCGCGCGAACGAAGTCGCGCACAGCGTTATGGCGCGGGTAAGAAAAGCTGTCGGTTTTTAAGCGACGGTTTTCGCCCCGCCGGCGGGCCGGGCGTTCCCGCCTTCTTTTAATTCAGCGAAAATGAGCCGGCCGGCGCCGGTCTGCAGCGCGCTCGAGACAACGACCATCGCGCTCTTGCCCAGATAAGGGCGCGCGTGATTCACCACGATCATCGTCCCGTCAGGCAAATAACCGACCGCCTGATGCGTCTCGCGTCCCTCCTTCACCAGATTTAATTCCAGCTCGTCGCCCGCGCTGACGATGGGCCGCAACGCCCGCGTTACGTCGGCCAGATTCAGGGCGGCGACTTGCTGCAATCGCGCCACCTGGCAGAGCGCGTTGTCGTTCGTAAGCAAACGCGCCTGCAAAAGTTTCGCCGTCCGCACCAGCCGTGCGTCGATCGCAAGATCGGTATCGCCGGTCGTGTCGTGAATGGTCAGGTCGATCTCGCGGGATTTCTGGAGTTCATTCAAAATTTCCAAACCGCGCCGGCCGCGTTCGCGTTTCATTGTATCGCGGGAATCGGCCAGCGTTTGCAATTCGCCCAAAACGAAACGCGGCACAATCAGCGCCCGGCTCAGAAATCCAGTCGCGCAAAGATCGGCGATCCGCCCATCGATGATGATGTTGGTATCGACGACAAGCGGTTCGCGCTGGGTCGTCTCGCGCGCAAAACGGACATAAGGAATGATGAGCGAGAATTCGTCGCGATTGCTCCGCATCGCCAGCATCATCCCGAGATAACTAAAGGTGCAGTAAACAACCAGCCTGGCCGCCCATTGAGTCGATTCACTTTGATAGCGCAATACTTCGGAGGCCATGAGCAGGTTGGCGAAGAGACATCCGAGCAGGAGGCCGAAAGTGGCGGAAGAAAATGCGCGGAGCGAAAAACCTTTCAGCAACCGGTCGACCAGAATGATGATAAGAGCGAAAACGACGCCAATCAGGATGCCAGGCGTCATGTAACCCTGTATTTCCATCGACACGATGGCGCCGACTGTGCCGCAAAAAGTTGCGAAGAGAACTCGGAGAAGATTGACGGTGAGAAGCGGTGTCATCAGCGTGCCCCGCTCCTTCGCGGCGGCGGGTTAGGGCGGGTCTCCGTCTTGGCCGCGCTGTCGCGATAAAACAGAACGCCGTGTGCGCGCAGGTTGCTGACCAGGGCGTAAAGATCGTTCGCCAGCTCCTGGTTGGTCAGCAATGTCGCGACCAATCCTTTTCCGTTAGTCGCTTCTCGCATCACCTCAGTCGCCGCCTGAATTGTTTTGCGCGCATCGGCGATCGCCGATTGCATATCGTCCGCCGCGCCTTTCGCGGAATCCATCGTCGCGCCGGCCTTGTCGAGCACGCCGTCGATTTTTTTGGACGACTCCGCCAGCGCCGTCGTCGCCGCGTTCAAATGCTCAACGCTTGTCTTCAAATTTTCCATGTTCCCGGGCGACAGCGCCTGCTCATTCAATCGGCTGATGGTGGTGTTGACGTTCTGCACGGCGTTGCGCAAATCGCTCACCAAAAATCCGCCTTCGCGGGTGAGATCCTCCAGCCCAGTCTCGCGCGTTCCCTCGACTGTTATGTTTTTACCGATGTAACCAGAGGGCCGGCCCGGCGGCATGCTCACCGCCACGAACCGATCCCCGAGCAGACCGGAGCTGCCGACTGTGAATTTGCTGCCGGTCGGAATCTTAATGTAGTCGAAAATTCGCAACGGCACCTCCACCCCCTGGCCGGATCGCGCCAGATGGGGACCATCTGAGACACGCCCGATTTTCGCGCCCGCGAGCAAAACATCAGAACCTTTCAGCAGACCGCTGGCGTCGGGAAATTTCACCGTCAGACCATAATAGGTTTTAAAACCTTCCCCGACCCGCCCGAACTGGATGACGAGCACAGCAAGCACCGCGAGGCCGGCCAGGACAAACGCGCCGACTTTCAGCTCCAATGTTTTTTCGCCGTTACTCATCGCATTCCAGCAGCAATCTTAACGCTCGGCGCAAATTTACCACTCGTTTTGAAAATCAAATCGTCTGAGCTTCGGAACGGCCGAGCAAAAAATCCTGGATTAGCGGATCGGTCGAGACCTGCAGCTCGTGCGGCGTTCCATAAAAATAAATCCGTCCCTCATGCAGATAAGCAATGTGATCCGCAACATGAAAAGCGCTCTTCATGTCGTGGGTCACGACAATGCTGGTGACGTGAAAGCGCTCCTGCAAACGGCGAATCAATCGGTTGATGCTGTCCGAGACGACCGGGTCGAGCCCGGCAGTGGGTTCATCATATAAGACGCAGGAGGGCCGGGGAATGATCGAGCGCGCGAGCCCGACGCGCTTTTTCATTCCGCCGCTCAGATTCACCGGCATCTTTTTTTCCTGCCCTTCCATTTCGATCACCTCCAACATCTCCGTCACTTTCGCGGCGATGATTTTGGGATCGCGCTCGCCCGCTTCCCGCAATGGGAATGCGATATTTTCTTCCACCGTCATCGAATCGAAGAGTGCGCCGCCTTGAAACAGGATCCCAACCTTGCGCCGGATCGCGGCCAGTTTGCGTTCGTTCAATCCGATGATGTTTTGGCCGTCGATCCAAATCTCCCCCGCATCGGGCGGCATCAAGCCGATGAGACTTTTGAGCAACACAGTTTTTCCGCCGCCACTCCGCCCGATAATCACGAGGTTCTCGCCTTTGGCCACTACCAGATTGATCCCGCGCAAAATTTCCTGGCGGCCGATTTTCTTCGTTAGGCCTCGGACCGCGATCATGGGCGACCTGGTTGCCGTCATCGCCGAGTCATTTTTCGCCGCGATCGCGACTGTAGTCTCCACGCCTTGAATCTTGGTCATCCTGAGCGCGATGACAAACGCGGGCCAGCGGCCGGGTTATTGATATCCAGCCGGGAAGATGACATTCAGGGCCATCGTCAGGAAAAAATTAAAAATCAACACGGCAAGCGACGAGTTGACTACGGCTTGGGTGGTCGCTTGACCGACGCCGACTGCGCCTTCACGACTCGTTAGGCCTTTGTGACAACTGATGAATACAATCAGGAGCGCGAAGCAAAACGCTTTCGAGAGAGCCATGATGATATCGCGCATTTGCGTCCAGCGCACCATGTTCGCGACATAGTAAGTGCCGTTCACATCCAGCAAATAGATCGCGACAAAATATCCGGCAGCGATGCCGACGCCGATGCACTCGGCCACCAAAAGCGGCATCGAGACCATCATCGCGAGGGTCCGCGGCACGACCAGATAATCGATCGGATGGACCGCGAGCGAGCGCAACGCATCGATCTGCTCCGTTACTTTCATCGTGCCGATTTCAGCCGACATCGAAGCGCCGACCCGGCCGGTCACCATCAGCGCGGTCAACACCGGCCCGAGCTCACGACAAACTGAAACCGAAACAACCGCGCCGACAGCCGAGCCCATCCCCAGTTTGTTGAATTGAAAAAAAGTTTGGGCGGCGAAGACGGCGCCGGTGAAAGCGCCGGTGATCACGACGACCAGCTGCGAGCGCAAACCGATCTCGACGATTTGTTGCATGAACAATCGCCACCGAACTTTCTGTGCGATCGCCGAGCTGAAAGTCTCGCTCGCCAGAACCACCAGCTCGCCGATGTAGATGAAAAACGAAACGACCGGAGCGCCGAGCGCGGTGAGAAATCGAGCGAACATGTGAACGGTCCGGCGCCAGCTTCCCCGGCAGTCTCGTTAGGCGCTGAGAAGCTGCGTTTTTATTTTCGGGCGCAGCTCCGGCGGAATCGCGCCGACGAATTTCGGTTCGAGGCCAAGTTTGCGGAAAGTCGATCTGATTTCGCGAAAGGTCACGGTCGGCCCTTCCAGCTCGAGGTAAACAATGTCGTGATTGCGGTCCACTTTGTAACGCAGGCCGGGAACAGTCTCGAGTTCATGATCGAGCTCGAGGATTTTGTTCAGATCGCGAACCCCAGCTGCGTAAACTTCCAATTCGAGCATCCGATGATCTTAGGAGCAAGGCCGCTTTGATGCAAAATCTGAATCGAGCCGGCGCGATCTCACGATCCCGTTGCGCGTGAGACCGCTCTGCGATAAAGGGAGTTGTCCATGATTAACCGCTCGTTTCGTTTCGTTTTGGCCGTCGATTTGTTTTTGGCGGGCTTTTTTCTAAACGGTTGCGGCACTCCGATGCCCGATGGCATCCAGCGGGCGCGGATCGCCACCGCCCAAAGCATCCAGGCCGAAGCGCCCGGCGATTATTTTATCGGCAGGCGCTATTTCAGAATTCCGGAATTTAAATTCTGGGGCTACGTCCGCCGGCCGGGGCAGCCATGGAGCACGGCGCAGCTGGTAGTTTTCAACGAAAAGCAGAAGCTGGCGCCGGATCGCGAGCAGCTCAATTTTGGCGGCGACAACAATTACGAATATAAAATCTGGGGGAATTTCAGCGGGGACAAAGTTTACGACGCGGGCAGCAACGGGTTCTATCCCGAGTTCGTGTTAAAAAAATACGAGCTCATCTCGACGAATCCGCCGCCGATTTTCAAGAGCCAGTTCAGCGAGAGTACGCGAGCCGCGATGAAGCGCACTCAGATAGAAAAACCCGAGTAGCGACCGTGCCTGCGCCTCACTCCCGCGATGCTCTCGCCGAGGAGTTTTTGCGTTATCTGGAAGTAGAGCGCAATGCTTCGCCACGCACTCTGGTGGCTTATCGCCAGGCATTCGACGGGTTTCGCGCCCGGAAAAATTTTCGTCCATGGCGAAACTGCCGGGCGGATGATTTTCGCGACTACCTTTTCGAATTGATGAAGAAGGGCCAGGCGCGTTCCTACATTCGCCTGCAATTTTCTGCGTTGCGTACCTTCTACCGTTTTCTAGTCGAGCGAAAAAAAGTGCGAAAAGATCCGGTGCGTGAACTGCAACTTCCAAAAGCAGAAAAAAAATTGCCGCTCGTTCTAACCCGCGTCCAAATAGAGGAACTGCTCTCAGCTCCGTTGCGCTTTCCGAAACAACGGCACGCGCCGGGATGGATGCCTGCGCGCGATGTGGCGATCATGGAGCTTTTTTACAGCAGTGGTCTGCGCCTGGGCGAACTGGCTTCGTTGAATGTCGCCGACGTGGACATCTACACGGAATCGGTCCGCGTTTTGGGCAAGGGACGAAAGGAACGCGTTTGCCCGGTGGGTGTGCCGGCGCTCGAGGCTGTCTCGCGTTATCGCTCGGCCGCGAATGTGCAAAGCGGTCCGCTCTTCATCAACAAATCGCGGCGCCGCATTTCGCCGCGCTCAATCTGGCTGATTCTGAAACGCTATCTGCGACACACCTCGATTCCGATCGCCCTTAGTCCGCACAAACTGCGGCACAGTTTTGCCACCCACCTTCTCGATAGCGGAGCGGATTTGCGGAGCGTGCAGGCGTTGCTCGGACACGCCAGTTTATCGACCACGCAGATTTACACGCATGTCACCGTCGAGCGCTTGAAAAAAGCCTACGCTGACGCGCATCCGCGCGCGTGATTAGACCAGGTGACAAGCTGCTGTCACTGCTCGGCAAAATTCACCACTCTCAGCTCGCGCTGGCGGCCGGACTGCCTTGCGGCTCGGTCACGTGGAAGGCAAGTTTATCGTCGCCGGCCACGGTGACTTCCACGATGTCTCCCCCCTTGACCGTCCCTTTGAGCAACTCTTCCGCGAGCGGATCTTCAAGGTAACGCTCGACCGCGCGCCGCATCGGACGCGCTCCGTAGGTCGGGTCGTATCCCTTGTTGATCACGAATTCATGCGCCGGCTCATCGAGCACAATCTCGATCTCTTTCAGCTTCAGCCGACGCTTCACTTTGTCGACTTCGAGATCGACGATGCGCAACAGGTCAGGCTTGGTCAGGGTGTGGAAGACGATGATTTCATCGAGGCGATTCAGAAACTCCGGCTTAAAGACTCGTTTGGTTTCCTCGAGAATTTTGTCACGCATCGTGTCGTAATCCTGCGAATCTTTGGGCGCGCCAAATCCCATCGTCGTTTGGCGCCGGATCAAATCCGCGCCGACGTTCGAGGTCATGATGATGATCGTGTTCCGGAAGTCGATCTTCCGGCCTAACGAGTCGGTTACCTTACCGTCTTCGAGAATCTGCAGCAGCAGATGCATTACATCCGGATGCGCTTTCTCGATCTC
>DASXNS010000088.1:0-1795 GCA_036494865.1 Chthoniobacterales bacterium
AATTTTGTGTGATCGAAGTTCGTTATGAGCGCGGCGTTTATCTGCCGAATGAAAATCTTTGGCTCGATCCCTGGGACCGAAGGGCTTTCGCGTTTGTCTCCCATGCTCACAGCGATCACATCGCGCCGCACGATGAAATCATCGTCTCGGAGCGGACCGCGCGCTTGATGCAGGCGCGCATGCCCGGGAAGCGGAAGGAATACGTCGTCGCTTTCGGCGCGCCAACCACGATCCGCGGTCTCGATCTGACTTTGCTTCCCGCCGGTCACATTTTTGGTTCCGCCCAATTTTTTCTAGAAACGAAAAACGGATCGCTGCTTTACACCGGCGATTTCAAATTGCGTCCGGGCCGTTCCGCGGAGGCGGCGGAATGGCGGCACGCCCAAACTTTGATTATGGAGACCACTTACGGTCTCCCGCGTTATCGCTTGCCCCCGACCGAGGAAGTAATTGGTCAGATCGTTGCCTTCTGTCGCGATGCGCTGGAAAGCGGCGCAGTCCCGGTTCTGCTCGGCTACTCGTTAGGCAAAGCGCAGGAAATTCTTTGTTCGCTGGCCGGCGCCGGTCTCACGCCGATGCTGCACGGGTCGGTCTATCGCATGACGCGCATCTACGAGCAGTTCGGGCAATCGTTTTGCGAATACGAGCGATATCGGCCCGATGCTGTCGCCGGCAAAGTGCTGATCTGTCCGCCGAGCGCGAACCGTTCGCGCATGCTCGAGAAAATTCCCGATAAACGGCTCGCGATGATCACCGGTTGGGCGGTCGATCCAAACTCGATTTATCGTTATCAAGTCGATGCGGCCTTCCCGCTCTCCGATCACGCGGATTACAACGATCTGCTGCGCTACGTCGAACTGGTCAAACCGGCTCGCGTTCTCACTCTGCATGGCTTTGCCGCCGAATTCGCGCGCGATTTGCGGGATCGCGGCATCGAAGCGTGGGCCTTGAGCGCGCAGAACCAACTCGAGTTAACGCTCGGAAAGACTGTCGCGGCAGCTGTGTCACCCCCATTGCAAAAACTTGCGGCCGTCACTCCATCCTCTGAATTCCCTGCGTTCGCCAACGTCGGCGAGGCAATCGCCGCCACTCCGGCGAAGCTCGAGAAAGTGCGATTGCTTGCGGAATACTTGCGCACACTCAATCCGGCGCAGCTGCCGATCGCGTCGATTTATTTCACCGGCAAACCTTTCCCGCAAAACGATCTGCGCACCGTCCAGGTCGGGTGGGCGGTGGTTCATCGCGCTCTTATCGGCGCGACGAAATTGAGTGAAGCGGAGTTCCGTCGTATCGCGAGCTCGCACGGCGACGCCGGCAAGACTGCCCTCGAAGCGCTCGAGGGACGCACCGCGCCGGAACCATTTGCTCTGGTTGAATCCCGCGAATTTTTCGACGCGCTCCAGAAAGCGCGCGGGCCGCTCGGGAAAGCCGATCTTCTTCAAGCGCGGCTCGCGAAAATTTCTCCGCGGGAAGGACAATATCTAATCAAAATCCTGACCGGCGATCTGCGGATTGGATTGCGCGAGGGTCTGGTCGAAGAAGCGATTGCGTCTGCCTTCGACGCGCCGCTGGATGATGTGAAGGAAGCCAACATGCTGCTGGGCGACATTGGCCAAACGGCGCTGCTTGCTTCGCGGGGCGAACTCGAGCGGGCGGAGCTTTCGTTGTTTCGTCCCATCAAGTGCATGCTGGCGAGTCCCGAGCCGACGGCGGAAGCGATCTGGGAGCGGTTTGCAAAAGAATTAGCCGCGCGATCCGGCGAGAGGGCTGCGACGGTTTACGTCGAAGATAAATT
>DASXNS010000089.1:0-4296 GCA_036494865.1 Chthoniobacterales bacterium
ATGTTTTATCGACGCTATACTTGCCCGGGCCGATGAAGAGAATGCCGGCGAGCACGCAGCACATTTCTATCGCCGGAACCGCGGTGCGAAAGCCAGTCGCATTTTCAACCGCGATCGCGTGAGCCACGGCAAGAAGAAAAACGAAAAGAACGCCGATTCGAAAAAATAAACCGAAGATGATCAGGATTCCGCCAAGGGAGCCGAGGAGCGATCCGACGAATCCCCAAAGTTGGTAATGGGAATGAAAACCCCAATGACGGATGCCAGCGCCGAAATGGACCCAGGCGACCGGACCGCCGATCAATGCCGGCGCCGTGTAAAGAATGAAAAGCAGCCCGATGCTGACCCGAAGTAGGAGCAAACCTGCTTCCCGATATTTTGCGAGGAACGCGAGCGGCATGGCGCGAAGTTGAACAGCCCGTGGTCCAAATGCAAACCAACATTGCCAAGGCCGTCTTGCTGGCGGCGGGGCGCGGCACGCGGATGGGAGAGCTGACCGACGCGCTTCCCAAACCAATGCTGCGGGTGAAGGGAAAACCAGTCCTCGAGCACATCGTGAAAGGACTCAGCGACGCCGGAATCACGGAATTTCTGCTGGTGATCGGATGGCACGGCGAAATTGTGCGGGAATTTTTTGGCGACGGTTCGAAATTCGCAGCACGGATCGATTACGCGACCCAGGTCGTTCAGGACGGAACGGGCAAAGTGCTTGAGCTGGCGCGGCAATTTGTGGGCGAAGATCCATTCATCTTGAGTTATGGCGATATCCTGATCGCGCCGAAAAATTATCCGCGGGTGGGTCACGGCCTTGGCGGCGCGGAAGCGGTTGTCACCGTCAAAAAAAACGAAGACGTCAGCAAGGGCGGCGCCGTTTTCGTGAACGAGAACTTTGAGCTGATCGATTTGCGCGAAAAACCGCAGCCCGGGGAGCCGACCAGCCCGTGGTACAATGCAGGGGTCTACGCATTCCGGCCGAGCATTTTCAATTACATCGCAAAGCTGGAACGTTCGCCGCGCGGCGAATATGAATTGACCGACGCGATTCGACAGCTCGCACTCGCCGGAAAAAAAGTGCGAGCGTTGGAGTTGTTAGGCGAATGGACCGACGTGCGCGATCCGGAAATTCTCGCGCGACTCAACCGTTGACTCAGGGCGATTCCTCCGCCGTTTCGCTCGGCGGCTCTTCGCCGATCTCTTCCTCGATTTCACGACGCCGTTTCGGTGACAGAAACTCGCGAAGAAATCCGTAAAGCAGATAGGCGAGGAAAATTATCGCCGCCATCCATTGGTAAAACTTTACGGTCACGGCGATGAGCGCGATCAGAAAAATGAAACGGGTGGTGGATTGGGTGGTGCGCCAGTTGATCGCCTTGAAACTCGGGTAGCGAAACTTGCTGAACATCATGAAGGAGAGAAAAAGCATCAGGGGCGGAAGCGCGTATTTCCATTTCCCGATTGTGCGCTGGCCTTCGTCTAACCAGAGAAGAAAAAGCGTAATCGACGCGATCACACCGGCCGCAGCCGGAATCGGAAATCCGGTGAAGTTTTTTTCGGCCGCGTTCCCGGCGCCATTCGTAGCCACGCAATTAAAACGCGCCAGTCGCAGGGTCCCGCAGGCGAGATAGACGAACGCAATCATCCAGCCAAGGTTCTGAAATTCGCCTAGGACGATTTGATAAACGAGGAGGGCCGGCGCCATTCCAAACGAAACAGTATCGGCCAGGGAATCGAACTCGCGCCCGAACGGGCTGTCGTGCCCGCCCAAGCGCGCGAGGCGGCCGTCGAGCAAATCGAAAATGCAGGCGGCGAGAATGAACCAAATCGCATCGTGAAATTTTACGGCAGCCAATCGAAAATCCACATCCTGCGCGCCATCGTAAATGCAAAGGACGGCGGCAAAACCGCAAAAAAGATTTCCGGCCGTCATCAAATTCGGCAGCAGATAAATCTTTGGATTCGGCTCGCTCATTTGGATTGAAGACGGGCGATCACGCTCAACCCGCCGATGACGCGATCCCCCACTTTCACCAGCACCGCGGCGTCGAGCGGCAAATATACTTCCGTTCGCGAGCCGAAGCGAATCATGCCGAAGCGCTCGCCTTTTTTCACCTCGTCCCCCACTTCCGACCAGCCGACGATTCTGCGCGCGATCATGCCGGTGAGCTGCCGGACCACGATCGTGACACGCGAATTTTCGAAGGCCCAGGTCATCGCTCGGTTTTTTGTAGTGCAATCGGCGTGCCGCGCATCGAGACAAAGGCCGGCGTGCTCTTTGCGATAAGTGATGCGCCCATCGATCGGAGCCCGATTTGTGTGGACGTCGAAGACGGAAAGAAAAATTCCGACCCGCTGTGTCCGAGCATTGAGCACTTCGGTTTCCTCGATGGCCACGATATCGGCGACTACGCCGTCGGCCGCGGCGAGAATTGCATCGGCGTCGGACGGAGCGATCCGCTCCGGGTCCCGAAAGAACGCGATGGTGTAGCCGAAAAGCAAAAGGATGAGCAGAAACAGCCACCACGAAAAATAAAGGCTGGCCAGTCCGAGCAGGAGCAGAACGGCAAAGATCCAACGCGCCTCGAAGAGCGTTTGATAACGCATAAAGCGGTCAACAGTTCGCGACGGCTGGAATTTGGTCAAGCAGCGAGCGGCTCACGCGCCCGGAAAGTGATAATCAGTGGCGCAGGTTTTGCTCTTTGGATGCGTGATGCGGTGTCTACACGAGATCCGGATTTTGCACCACGAACGAGGGCTGACGATCATCGAAACGGCGGTCGGCGCCGCTCTGCTCGGTTTGGTCACCGCTTCGGCGATCGCGACCCTGATCATTTTGAACAAGAACGCAGTCAGCACGCGCATCACCACCAACGCGAAAGAAATTCTGCAACGAAATATCGAAGCGGCCGCCGGCTCGCCCTTCACCACGAATAATGTCCCGCCGATTCTGGCGACCACTGGTCCGAACGGCGCGGTCTGGGATGATGACGGCGGCGGCGATAACTACGTGACGATTTACAGCAGTCGTGACGGCACGATGAAAATGTTCGGCAGTCTGATTCGCACGGTCCAAACCGAAGCGAACGCAGTCAACGCAGATATTCGGCGAGTGACTTTTCACCTCGATTATTCGCTTTACGGTCGGCCGATGAGTTATGAAATGACCACGATCCGCGCGATGGATAAATGAAACGCGACGGGTTCAGAAATCAGGTTTGCGCTTACACGCTCGCGGAAGTTTGCGTGGGACTGGGGCTTTTTTCCATTGTGGGCGGCCTCGCCTACACGGTGCTAATGAGCTCGACCACGCTTTTCGCCAAGAACGTGTCGTTAAATTCATCCAGCACGGTTTTGCGGAGCGCGCTCGATCGGATTTACTCGGAGATCAATCAATCGAACGGCATGCCGAAATTGATCAATGCCGATGGAAGCGCTCCACTCAATCCGGCCGGGCCGGCTGCTGGAATCATTTTCGATCGTTATGTCGGCGGCCCGTACGTCGTGACTAATCCGGGCGCTTTAGGTTTGCCGGCTACGGCCCAAAGTTTCGAGATGAAAAGTTCGACGAACCCGCTCGCCTCGCCGCCAATTCCGGTGAGCAACGATGTGATCTGCCTGGATAATTGCACCACGCGGCCGGTGGTGAACAGTTGCTCGGCGAGCCTTTCGGGCAGTTTTCAGACGTTGGCGGTGACACTCAAAGCACCGCTGGGTAAAAGCATTTCCTGGAGCGCGGACACGCAGCAAACTGCTTACGCCGTGCATCGAAAAGCGTTCGTGGTCGTTCCAGTGGCGGCAAATGGACGCGGCGAACTCCGGATGTACAACGACGCGGAGACGCTGCCCAATTTCAATAATCCCGCCAGCTACATCGTCCTAACTGGCGAGATCGGCGGCCAGGTGGGCGAGAACACTCCTTTCTCCATCGTCACCCAGAACGGCGCGACATTTCTGAACATCGCGATGCGAGTGGAAGACCAGCAGCTCAACAAATATTTGGCGACGCAGCAATCGAAGGAGTTCAATACTTTTCTGCGCGTCGACACGATGTTGCGGCCGAGAAATTTTCTTTAGCCAATGAACATCCTCCAGAAGACGCGGCGCGAAGGCTCCACTCTCGTGGTCACCTTGCTTGTGATTTTCGTAATCACCGCGTCGATCGGGATCGCGATGCATGTGACCAGCACGACCTTGCGGCAGACAGATTCGAGCCGTGATTTCTCGGCGCTGGAAAGCGCGGCGGAAGGAACGCTCGATTTCGGCTACGGAGTTTGGATGAAAACGACGAATAACTATTTC
>DASXNS010000090.1:0-2513 GCA_036494865.1 Chthoniobacterales bacterium
GTCAGGCGTCCATCGGGAGCACGCTCCACTTCCGCGCGCAAACGCTCGATCAATTCCGGCGGACGCTGCTCCGGATCCATCGGATGACAACGCAGGCAGGGCCGGTAGCCGCCATGGAGCGCTTCGCTCGGCGTCGCAAAAAAATCGACATTCTCCCGCGCTGGCTTTTTCGCAGGGCAGGTCGGCCGGCAGAAGATTCCGGTGGTCCGCACGCCGACGTAGAAAATGCCCTCGAAGGTCGAGTCCCGATCGACCAGGGCTCGGTACATCGTGTCGGCCGGCGGAAGCAGTTCAGGGACGTTCATGCCGTTCGGATCTCCACTCGGAATTATCGGCGGCAGCTCTGCAATCGGAAAGCTCGATGTTTTCATGACCGACGATAAACGGTGGAAGAACAACCGCGCATCGACGGAATTCAGGCATTGAATTCCAAAAAAAGGAACGGCGGTTTACAAGCCGCCGATGCTTTCCTGTAGCGACGGCGCGCTGTCGCCGTTCCATGCGCTTAACGCCGACAGAGCGAAGTCGCTACAACCTGAGGTCACCAGGTTCATTCACGCTTCGATAGAAATTTGCGGCGCGCGGCGCCAGCCGAGACAGCTTGATTTTGTCGCGAGCAGCCAACCGGCGCACAATGGATTGCAGCGATAAATCCGAACCGGCGAGCGCGGCCTGAAAATCTCCGGCCGCTGTGGCCGGATAAATCGCCGCAAGCGGTTCCGCTCGATCAGCCACGACTGGGACGACTCCGCGATCTTCCGTGGCGAGCTCCAGCAAATTCTCCAACTCGCCCGCCGTTATGAACGGCATATCGACCGCGAGCGCGACCAAATGCGTGGTTCTCATTGCGGTCAAAGCTTTCGTTAGGCCACTGAGTGGACCGCGCGACGGCGGATCGTCGAGAAGCAATCCGACGTTATCCGGCAGCCAGCCTAATCTCGCTCGTGCCGAGACGAACAATTTTTCCGGATCAAGTGAGCGCAGCAGTTCCAGCTGCCTTTTCCACAACGGTTGGCCCTCGAATTCAATCGTCGCTTTGTCCCGCCCCATCCGGCGCGATTCACCTCCGGCAAGCAACACGGCGCTAAATGTCATTCTCTTTTTCTCCGCATTTTGGTGCGATGATTCGGCATGCAAGGAATAGGCGCGGGCAGCATCATTCGCCGAAAGGAAAATGGCGAACATGAATGCGTGACCGATGAGGTCGCGATCGAAGAGCCGCTCGAAATTCAGATTGGTGGAAACGCGGTCGCGACGACGATGCGCACGCCGGGGAACGACGAAGAATTGACCGCTGGTTTTCTTCTCTCGGAAGCGATCGTCCAAAAGCGCTGCGACCTGCAGGCGCTGACAGCTTCCGTCGAAAACGTAATCGCGGTCGAACTCGCGCCGACAGTGAAATTTGCCGCGGCATCAGCGCAACGATTCGGCACGATCTCCAGCAGTTGCGGGCTCTGCGGCAAGACGAGCATTGAATCCATCCGTCAGCACTTTTCGCCGATCGACTTCGCGACGGACCCGACGCGAATCGTGGAAACGGTCTTGCTCGATCTGCCGGATCGGCTGCGAAGGAACCAGAGCAATTTCGCGCGCACCGGCGGGATTCACGCTGCCGGAATCTTTGACGTGCTCGGCAATCCGCTCGTCGTCCGCGAAGACATCGGCAGACACAACGCCGTCGACAAAGCGATTGGACGAGGGTTTCTCGACGGCCTGCTTCCGCTCAACCGGCATGTTCTCTTGGTAAGCGGGCGGTCGTCGCTTGAAATCGTTCAGAAAGCGCTTGCGGCCGGCATTCCGATCGTGGCCGCCGTGTCCGCCCCCTCGTCGCTCGCGATCAATTTCGCGCGCGAATGCGGCCAGACGCTGATCGGCTTCCTGCGACCGCCAACGTTCAACGTCTATTCGCACGCCGAACGCATCGCGTTCGAATAGGCACCAAGGAGCGGCGGTTTATAAATCGCCGACCAAAAGTGACGCGGCGAAGCCGCGTGATTAATTAGACGGCGGTGTGGACAGCGCCCGCTCCTTGATGCTCCACGACGATCGCGCCTACCAGCGATGAAACGCGGGATGGCCTTCCTTCACCGCCACAAAAGTCCCGCGACAGGTCGCGCAAACTTTTCCGCCGCCGCTCAAAGTTCCTTCGACCGTTGCTTTGCTTCCTTCGGACTCGACTACCTTCGCGGAAAGGAAAACCGGGCCGTCGGTCGGCGTGGGCCGCAAAAGTTTGATCGCGTAATCGGCCGTCACTGTGCAGGGCGGGCGATCTTCGCCGCTCGTTTTCATCAAATGCCACGCGGCAGTCCAGTTGCAGTGGCAATCGAGCAACGCGCCGATGATCCCGCCGTTCAGGACGCCGGGGAACGCTTCGTATTTTTCCTTGGGTTGCCACTCCGCCACGATTTCATCGCCCCGGACGAAACTGCGAATGTGAAGCCCGTCCGGATTCGCCGGGCCGCAGCCGAAACAGGCGTTGGCCGGCGCGTAGAATTCCTGGAGCGATTGGGCTT
>DASXNS010000091.1:0-1747 GCA_036494865.1 Chthoniobacterales bacterium
GAATCCCTTGTTTGCCGGAATGGAATGCTACTTCTGCTGGGGCAGCATCGCGGCCGTAATCCAGTATTTTTTCCTTCGGTTGCAGGCATCGGATCTTCGGGATGAAGAATACAACCGCGCGATTGCCGAACGCCAAACTCAGCCAGAAGCGGTAGGCCGCGGCGATCCGCCTTCCGAGAGGCAACTTCGGCTGCCTGGTTTCGCCAGTCGCTGGCAATGGTTCATTTTTTTCGCTGGCCTGTATTTCATCTATGCGTTTCTCCGCTCAAACATGAGCGCGGCCGTACTTTCGCGCGAAAATATCGGGCCGTTGCGCGTCGCAACTGTGATTTTTTTGGCGGAAGGTTGCGCATTTTATTTCTTCGGAAATTTCGCAAAAGCCGTCGCCGGTCGCGTCGGGAGCGACGCGCTTTCGCCCATCTTGACGCTTACGCGGATTGCGTCGCTTGCAGCGTTTGCAGCGGCGGGTCTGATATTCCTGTTTCTCTCGACAACGCGTGATTACAGCGGCTGGCTCGGTTGGACCTTGCTCGGCTGCACCGCATTCTTGATCACGGAAACGCTCATTCGTTTTGCCGTTCGCTTTTATCAACCGAAGAGCCTGCGCAAGACACCGGCGCCTGCTGGAACGAGTTTGATACTCGATGCGCTTTTCGGCCGCGGACAAACCCTTCGCTCCGCATTCAAAGGTTTCGAAGACTTGTTAGGCGCGAAATTCAGCGAGGTTTGGATCGTACGGTATCTGCGGCAAACGATTGAGATTATCCTCATCGGCACGATCGTGCTCGGATGGGTCTCCACTTGTTTCACCTCGGTGCCGCCGGGCACGCGTGCGGTCCGCATGTTGTTTGGGAGCTACCAACCGGTCCCGCTTTGGCCCGGTCTTCACGTCACCTGGCCGTGGCCGATCGAGCAACTCGAGATCGTTGAGACGGAAACGATTCGCCAAATTTCGCTTGGCTTCGACAAAGATCTCGAGGGCCCGGTACTTTGGAACGAGCCGCACTTTGAAGGCGAAAAGAATTTGCTGGTCGGCGATGGCGAATCGCTTCTCACCATTAACGTCCCGATTTTCTTTCGCATATCCGATCCGGTGCGTTATCTGGCAACGACCACCGATGCCGAGCAAGCATTGCTTGCATTGGCCGAGCGCAAGTTGATTCAAGTCGCGGGCTCGCGCGGCAGTTTCCAGATCATGACGGGAGAGCGCGCGGAAATTGCCCGGAAGTTGAAGGAATCATTGCAACGCGAAATCGAGCGACTCGGGCTGGGTCTTGAGATTGTATTTGTCGGATTGAAGGACGTGCATCCGCCGGTGGACGTCGCGCCGGCGTATCAAGCTGTAGTCAGCGCGCAGGAGCAAAAAGAGCGAATGATCGATCTCGCGCGCGCGTCGCGGGCACGCATTTTGCCGGACGCTCAGGCGCAGGCGAATCGGATCAAGATCGAACAGGAGGCCAAATACCAAGATCGCGTTGCCACCGCGCAGGGCGCAGCCGCGCGCTTTTCCGCGATCGTCCAAGCTGATCGAGAAAACAGCGCTGTCTTTCGCTTTCGATTGAAACTAAACGCGATCGAACAAGTTTTGGGTAACGCCAGCAAAACGGTTCTGACCGTGCCCGCGCAGGCGAAGCAAGAACTTTATCTCGATCTGCGCGATACCAAAAATCTCCCGCCCCCGTAATCACGCTTGTCTTTTATGAAACCACAAATGCTCATCCGCTTCATCGTCTCAGTGCTGGTGCTC
>DASXNS010000092.1:0-3220 GCA_036494865.1 Chthoniobacterales bacterium
CGGCGATCGACATTATCGTCGGTTTTTAGCCGGGGGTTCGGGCTCTCCTAATCTCGGCAAGAAAGAACTTGTCACTGGCGGAGGGCTCGATGGAAAGTCTGGCCAAGTGCGATGGCTGATCTAATTCTGGCGGAGACCACCGCACATCGTCCACGTAATGTGGATTGGAAGCGGGCCGCCGCGCTCCTCTACGGCGATTGGGGCACGAGCAAGGCTTACGTGATCGGTCTCGCTTTCGTCGCAGCCGGCTTTTCGTCGCTGCCTATTATCCTGGCGGTTTGCGCATTGACCGGATTGGTCGGGATAAATTATGCGGTCATTTGCCGCTATTTTCCGGAGGGCGGTGGCGTTTATTCCGCGGCGCGTTCCCAAGGCCGGCTCCTGGCGGTGGTCGGCGCGCTCCTCCTCGTGGCGGATTTAACGGTAACGGCGGCGCTGAGCGGTTGGTCTGGCCTTACCTATGTGATCGCGGGCGCGGAACAAATCATGTGGCTCCGCTTTCTCAAGGACCACATCGCGCTCACGACGATCGGCGTGCTCCTCTTCCTCGGGTTCATCAACTGGTTTGGTCCGCGCCATTCCGGCAGCCTCGCGGTCGTACTGGCGATACCGACCGTGATCGTCGTCATCGCGTTGATCGCTCTCGCTCTGCCTCATCTGACCACGCGTTTTCTCGAGCCGCGGCATGAAAGCCTCGGGGCGCTTTGGGTGCAGTTCGTGGGTGTGATCCTTGCGCTCTCCGGCGTGGAAGCGATCGCGAATCTCACCGGCGTGATGAAGCTCGACCCGGGCTCAACGCCCGATAAGCCGAGCGTGCGGCGCGAATCGCTCAAAGCGATCACCCCGGTGGCGATCGAAGTTGTTTTCGGCACTGCGTTGCTCGGCTGGGCGATGCTTTCGCTGCCGAGCGTGATTGGCAAGACGATGGGCCTAACGAGTCGCGAAGAAATTTCTTCCATCCTGGTGGCGCGGAAGGAGGACATGCTCCGCTTTATCGGCGAACAATTTGGGAGCGCCTCTTTCGGGCCGGCTTTCGGGCAGATTTTCGGCTGGGTCGTCGGGATTGTTTTTCTTCTCCTGCTCCTGAGCGCGGCCAATACGGCAATCGTCGCGATGATCGGCTTGCTCTATATGACTGCGCGCGACCACGAAATGCCGCGGCAGTTCAAGCGCTTGAATCGGCATGGCGTGCCGCTGTTTCCTCTCATGATCGCGGTCGGTCTGCCCTGCATCGTGCTGGTGACGGCGACTAGCTTCGAATCTCTCGCCGGCCTTTATGCCATCGGCGTCGTCGGCGCGATCACGGTGAACCTGGGCTCGTGCGCATTGAATCGTGCGATCGGTTTCACCTGGTACGACCGGGTCCTATTCAGCATCACGTTTGTGATTTTGTTATGCGTGGAGCTGACACTCGCGCACACCAAACCGGACGCCCTCTTCTTCGTCATCTGCGTGCTCGGCGTCGGTCTCGCCCTGCGCGCTTACACCCAAAAACGTCAGGGGTTAATGACGATGACGGTGACGCGGCAGGTCGCGGAAATGGTTTCGCCGGACCTGGTGGCGACGATGCAACCGCGGATGCAGGAAGGCCAGAAAATCATGGTGGCGGCGCGCGGGATTACTTCTGTGCTGAGCTTCGCGCTCGATGAGGCGCACCTGCGCAAGGCCACCCTTTGCGTTCTTTATGTGAAGGAGATTTCCGTTTTCTATGGAGCCATCGGCCAACTGGGGCGCGCGAAATGGCAGGATGATCCAGAGGCGAACGCAATCATGGCGCTAATGATGAAGATCGGCGCCGAACGCGACATTCCGGTGTTGCCGGTTTACGCGGTGAGCGAAGACGCGGCCAGCACGATTCTCGACCTGGCTGCGACGATGGGCGTCGATTACTTGATCATTGGCGCGTCGCAACGCCATACGCTGGCCAAACTTCTCGGGGGCAGCGTTGTGACTAATGTGGCGCAACAGTTACCCGACTCGATCCAGCTGGTGATCTTTGGTTAACTTTATGTTTCCCGCGAATTCAAACCGGACACCGCTCTATCGCGCGAAGAGGCACTCCGAAATCGACGATTGCCTCGAGATCATGCACAAACTGATCGAGTACCGGCATAATAAGATGCTCCATCATCAGCTAATGAAAGCGGCTGATTACTCGATGCTGAGTGTGGACGTGCTGGTGCTGCTTTATCACTTCGCGAAAATCTGCGAGGAAAACATTCTGGAGATCGGCGCATTTCTCGGGGCTTCCACGGTCGCGGCCGGCATGGGCGCGCGCGATTCCGGGAAGCGGAAGAAATTTATCAGCATCGAGCTCGGCGGCGAGATGAAGGATCATCACCTCGCGACCAAGAACATCTTCAGGGACCTGGAAAAAAATGTGGCCCGCGCCGGGTTGCTCGATGCGGTCACTTTGATCAACGATTCGTCGCACTCGGAGAAAACCCTCGCGACGGTGCGGGAAATGATGGGGCCGGGTGAGGTCGGTTTATTTATTTTCGATGCGCATGGCAATGTCCGCTACGATCTCGATTTGTACGGAGACCGGCTGGCGCATCGCTGCTGGGTGGTGATCGACGATTATCTCGGCGCTGCCGACAAGGTGGGCCCGACACGAATCCAGGTGGACGATTTGGTTCGCGCCGGGCGGTTGCTGCCGCTTGGCTTCTACGGCTGGGGAACCTGGGTCGGACAATGGTCGATCGATTAAGGAAAATTTTCCGCTGCAAGTCCCGATGATGAAGTGGTTTATAAGAAACACGCTCCCCGGTTCGTTGACATTTTGCAAAAAAATGGAATCGTTCTCTCGCGTTAAGTTTGTCCAAGCCAGCTTCGATTAAAGGCGCCTGCCACTCTTCCGCATGTAAAAGCCTATCGTCAGTTTAAGTTAGTATTTTACCGGCAATTGCCGCAACGAACGCTGTTCGAGAAGCGTCCCCGTCCAACCCGCCGCCCGCACGCTAGTGATGCGACGGCTAATCATTTTTCGCGGCGCTCGAACGCTGCCCCCTAAAACATATGAAACCACTATCTCAAATCTCACAACAATCAGGACGCCTCCATCGCAAGGAATCGCTTGCCGGAGCGCGGCCACAGCGTCCTCTTATCGATCAGCATTTCCAGGCGACCAGCAGCGAAGTGAATTCGCGCGGCAGCAGTCGCATGCTCAATCGCCCGCTCTTCGCCGCCGGCTTCCGCGATCTCAGCAAGGACTTCCTCG
>DASXNS010000093.1:0-4202 GCA_036494865.1 Chthoniobacterales bacterium
GCTGAGCCATTTCGTGAAACACCACCGTTCCCGTGGCGGTCCACGCCATCAGAATTCCGAGCATGAATCCGAAATCGCCGATGCGGTTGGTAAGAAAAGCTTTCTTGGCTGCTTCGGCTGCTGCATCGCGCTCGAACCAATGGCCGATGAGCAAATAGGAGCTGACGCCGACCAGTTCCCAAAAGATAAACATCATGACGAAGTTGTTCTCCAACACGATGCCAAGCATTGATAACATGAAAAAGGAAAGAGAGGCGAAGTAGCGTGACTTGCCCGCTTCGTCTCGCATATAACCTAACGAGTAGATGTGGATGAGCGCACCGATACCGCTCACGAGCAAGAGCATCGTCTTGCTGAGATGGTCGAGAATGAATCCGAAGGGGACGAACAAGAGCGGGCGGAGATCGATCCAGGTGAAATCGATGGAGTGGAGATCAGGCCTCGCGAAAACAATGCAACTGCACGCAAAACTTCCGAGGACGGCTGCGACCGAAACGGACGCGCTCAAGCTCCGGTAAGATTGGGTCAGGAGAACGATCGTAGCTGCGGCGCCCAGCGGCAGGATTAAAATGAACCAGGGAAGCGCGCTACTCATCGCATCAAATTAAAACTTCAGGCTGTTCACATCCTCGACATGGGTGGTCTGCCGCGCGCGATAAAGAGCGACGATGATGGCGAGCCCGACGGCGACTTCCGCGGCTGCGACCGTGATGATGAAAAAGACGAAGACCTGCGCGTTGTAGTCCGGAATTCCAGCAGGCGTGAGCCGAAAGCGGGAGAAAGCGACGAGGGAGAGATTAGCCGCGTTTAACATCAACTCGAGCGACATGAAAATAATGATGATGTTGCGCCGGAGCAGGACACCCGCGAAACCGATCGTGAAAAGCAATCCGCTGACGATGAGATAATGCCCGAGCGTGACCATGAGTTAACGAAGTTCGCGCTTGCTCAGCACGATCACCCCGATCGTCGCGACCAGCACGAGCACGCCGATGATTTGAAACGGAAGGTTGTAATTAGTAAAAAGAAGAGCGCCGACGTTGTGGACGTCGTCCATTTTGGGCGAGGCGAGGGGCGGAAACGGTTGTTTGGCGGCGGAAAGTTGTCCGATCACGAGATAAATTTGGACGAAGAAAATCAGCCCGACGGCGAGCCCGCCCGCGAAAGCAACGAGATTGAGTTTCCGGCGCTCTTCCACCCGCAAATCCAGCAGCATGATGATGAAAAGAAAAAGCACCATGACCGCGCCGGCATAGACGAGCACCTGGATGATCCCGATGAAAAATGCGTCGAGCGACATGAAGAGCGCCGAAAGTCCCATGAAACAAACCACGAGGCTGAGCGCGCTCGCGATCGGATTGCGATTGATGACGACGGCAGCGCCAAAGATCAGCATGACCAGCGAGAAAATCCAAAACAGAAACAAGGGCATGAGGTCAGCGTCCGGTTATTTTTTCTCGTTCCATTTCAAAACCAGGCCGTGCATGACGCCGCCGATTTTCAGCAGCTTCTCCTTGTCGTGCACCATCTCCTCGCGGGTGTAACCGGTGATGGCGTAATCTTTCCGCAGGTAAATCGCCTGCTCGGGGCAGACTTCCTCGCACATCCCGCAGTAAATGCAGCGGATCATGTCGATGTCGAATTCTTGTGGAAATTTTTCGACCTTGGCAAAGCGATCGGTCGCGGAAATTTCGCCAGGAATGATCTTGATCGCGCGCGGTGGACAAATGAACTCGCAAAGCTGGCACGCGACGCAGCGAATGCGACCGGTCTCATCGCGCACCAGCGCAGGCGCGCCGCGATAATGTTCGGGCATATGGTTGTCCCATTTTTCTTCGGGATATTGCATCGTCACTTTGGTGCGGCCGAGGAGCATGTTTTTGAAATGCTTTATCGTGATCGCCATCCCGCTCAGGATCGCCGGCAGGTAAAGACGCTCCGGCCAATTCAGTTTCGGGCGCGAGACGGTGAGGGCCATATCAGGCGGGGAAGTAAGCGAGGATGATCGCGGCGATGAAAATGTTGACGAGCGCGATCTCGAAAAAGAAGACCCAGCCCAGCCGCATCAATTGGTCGTAGCGAAAACGGGGCAGCGTCCAGCGCACCCAGATAAAAACAAAAAGAAGCGTCGCCACCTTTGCGAAGAAGACAACAATGTTGAGTAAACCCCAGCCCCATCCGTGCGAGCCGTCCGGGATGCCGGGAAATTGCCAGCCGCCGAGGAAAAGGGTGACGATGATGGCGGAACCGGTGATCATCGCAACGTATTCGCCCAGAAAAAAGAGGCCGAACTTCATTGAGCCGTATTCGGTGTGATAACCGCCGACGAGCTCGGTCTCCGCTTCCGGCAAATCGAATGGGAGCCGATTTGTTTCCGCAAAAATCGCGATCGTGAAAACGATGAAGGAGATAAACATCGGAATAGCCAGCAGCCATTTGTGGAGGTTGGTCCAGTCGCCGAGGAACGGCGCTATCATCCAGCCGTGTTCTATTTGATAACGAACTACCTCGCTCAATCGCAGTTGGCCGACTAAAAGGAAAACGGGAATGACGGCGAGGCCGAGAGAGAGTTCGTAGGAAATCATTTGTGAGCTCGAGCGCACGCCGCCGAGAAATGGATATTTTGAATTCGACGACCAGCCGGCGATGACGATCCCGTAAACGCCTAACGAGGCGATCGCAAAGACGAAGAGCACGCCGACATTAATGTCAGCGATCACCATCGGCACACCGAAAAGTGTGCTGCCGAACGGAACGACCGCGAGGGTCGTAATCGCCGGAATCATCGC
This sequence comes from Chthoniobacterales bacterium, assembly GCA_036494865.1. Lineage (GTDB taxonomy): Bacteria > Verrucomicrobiota > Verrucomicrobiia > Chthoniobacterales > UBA10450 > AV80. Next base: position 2,790 of record DASXNS010000093.1, read on the forward strand.
GAGGCAGGGAGCCAGCCAGTAGTAGAATTTGTTTACGTGCGCGGGCGTGAAATCTTCTTTCAGCAGAAATTTCGCGGCGTCGGCGATCGGTTGAAATAAACCGGCGGGGCCAACGCGATTCGGGCCAAGACGATCTTGAATGAGCGCGCTGATCCGGCGCTCGGCATAGACGGTGTAATTCATGATGCCGAGCACCACCGCGAGGAGTGCTACGATCTTCACGAATGATATCGTTAGAAAAAAATAATCCATCACGCAGGGCCGCGTCGCCGAAGCCTTGGACTATTTCGCGGCATGTTCCGACTCGGGTTTTTTCATTTCTTCTTGCGCGGGTGCTGGGGGCGGCGCGAGGCCCTGAGCGTTCTCCCCCATCACTTGGACGCCGAGATCTCCGATCTTGCTTAAACTCAGGCCGGCGAGCTCGGGCACCGATTCACTCATTTGCCGGAACACATCTTCAATCGAATAAATTCCATTGCGGCCCGAATACGCCTGAATCAAATCGCGCAAAATTTCCCAGTCATCCCGCGCCTGACCTGGCCCGCGGACGGCGCGATTGAGTCTCTGCAATCGTCCTTTGCCGTTGATCATTGAGCCGCGCTTCTCCGCGAAACCGAACGAAGGCAGAAGCGCAGTGGCCGCGTCAGTCGCATCGTTCGCCAAAATATTCATCAGGATAAACGCGGGAAGCGCGCGGATATGCTCGACGGAAAGTCCAATCTCGATCGGGTTTTCGCCGAGAGCGACCAACGCCTTGATCCGACCTGAACTGACGCCGTCAACGATCTCGCGCAGCCTTGCGCCAGGTTCCGCAGTGACGCCAAGAAGGCGGGCGCCATTCGTGTTCGGATTGCGGTGCGCGCTCAGGAGAATGTCGTCGCCAGGGCCGTAGCGCGGGACGATGTCCATCAACTTAACACCGAGAGTTTTCGCGAACTGCGAGGTGAGCCAGAGTTCTTCATTGGTCATCCGCCCCGAAGCAATGATCGCGACTTCGCCGCCGGAAAAATGTTTCAACTGCGCCGCCGCATGTGTGATCGCGACATTCCAATCGGCGGCGATCAATTTCTCGCCGGAAAGAATTTGCGGTTGGAGGAGGCGATCCTCCGATTGCAGATACTCAAAATTCAATCTCCCGTAGTCGCACATCCAGCAGGAATTAACCGCATCGTTTTCCCTCGGCGTCTGACGATAGATGACCTCTTCGCGCGTTCCGATCACGGTGTTGCAACCGGTCGCGCAACTCGTGCAGAAGCTTTTCGTTTCCTTCAAAAACCAAACGCGCATCTGGAAACGAAAATCTGATGAGGTGAGCGCGCCGACCGGACAGATATCGACGGTGTTGAGCGAATAATTATTTTCCAGCCGTTTGCCGGGATGAGCGGTCAGCACGCTGTGGCTGCCGCGGTCGAT
>DASXNS010000094.1:0-5298 GCA_036494865.1 Chthoniobacterales bacterium
TACATCATGGGGCGGATAGCGATCTCCTCGCCCACCGCGACCGGCCGCTTCTGGATCGTGTGCATCCCCAGAATCCCGCTTTGGGGCGGATTCAAAATCGGCGTGCTGAGGAGCGAGCCGTAAACGCCGCCGTTCGAAATCGTAAAGGTGCCGCCCTGCAAATCTTCGATCTTGATTTTGCCTTCGCGCGCTTTGGTCGCGTAATCGGCGATGTCGCGCTCGATCTCCGCGAAGCTTTTTTTATCCGCGTCGCGCACGACCGGAACGACGAGTCCGCGCTCCGTCCCGACCGCGACGCCGATGTCGTAGTAATGATTTTGAATTAGATCGTCGCCTTCGATTCGGCTGTTGATCGAAGGCACGGCCTTCAATCCCTCCACGGTTGCTTTGATGAAGAACGACATGAACCCGAGCTTGAGGCCGTTCTTTTTGCTAAAGCCATCCTGTGATTTCGCGCGTAAATTTTGCACTTCGGTCATGTCGCATTCGTTGAAGGTCGTCAGGATCGCGGCGGTGTGCTGGGCCATGACCAGTTGGGCGGCGATCTTGCGGCGAAGCGGCGACATTTTCTTGCGGGTGAAACGGCCGTTCTCCGAATGAGCGGCTGGCGTTTCTTCCGCCGCCCTATCGACCACCCGCGCGGGCGCTGGCGCTGATTCGGGAGGAGGATGGCGATTTTGCGCGGCGGTGATGGCGTCGCCTTTGGTCACGCGACCGCCTTTGCCGCTGCCGCGGATCTCCTGAGGATCCAATTTTTCTTCAGCGACGATACGTCGAGCCGCCGGTGAAAGAGCATCGGAAGATTTTTGGGCCGGTGCGGGCGCTGATTTCGTCTCGGGTTTTGCCGCGCTCGGCTCCCCTGGTTTCGCAGCATTCCCACTGCTCTCTTCGATTACGGCAACAACTTCGCCGATCTTCACTTCCGCTCCTTCCGCGACCATCGTTTGCAGGATGCCCTCTTTTTCTGCGGTGATCTCGGTGGAAACCTTGTCGGTCTCGAGGGTAAAGAGCGGATCGCCGGCCTGGACTTGGTCGCCGGATTTTTTGTGCCAGACAGAAACGATCCCGCTCGAGATCGATTCCCCGACGGCCGGAACTTTAACTTCGATGCTCATGAAGGCGTTACATTATGCGCAATCGTTCGCAATGGTCACCTAACAAAAATCCGATTGGTAGGGCGTCTCGTCAGGCCCGAGTTCACGGGATGGCGTTTCACAGAAGCGCGCTACAAGCTGAACGCGTCAGCAATTAATCGGGCCTGTTCGCGCTTGTGGACCGCGAGCGAACCGACTGCGGGACTGGCGCTCGCGTTCCGCCCAGCATAGGTGATTTCACGGCCAAAAAGCGCCCACAAACGCGGCTCCATGAAAGTCCAGGCGCCCATGTTTTGCGATTCTTCCTGGCACCAAATCAACTTTGCGCTTTTCGGAAACGGTTTAATCGCCGCTTTCAACTTCGCTTCGGCCAGCGGATAAAGTTGCTCGACCCGGACGATTGCCGCGTTTGTGATTTTCTCTGCTTCGCGATGGTTGAGCAGATCGTAATAAACCTTACCCGAACAAAGAATCACCCGTTTGACTTTTTCGGGCGGCCCGAGCTCAGTCGATCCGAGAATTTCTGCGAATCCCCCGCTGGTGAAATCTTCCGTGCGCGAGGAAGCCTGCTCCGAACGGAGCAAACTTTTCGGTGTCATGATGATGAGAGGTTTCACAAAATCGCGTTTCATTTGACGCCGCAGAAGGTGAAAATACTGCGCGGAAGTCGTCACGTTGCAGACCTGGATATTTTCTTCCGCACACGCTTGCAAAAAGCGCTCGAGCCGCGCGCTGGAATGCTCCGGCCCCTGGCCTTCATAGCCGTGGGGCAGGAGCAATACGATGCCGCTCGGTCGCTGCCATTTCGATTCCGCCGGCACGATAAACTGATCGATGATGGTCTGGGCGCCATTAGCGAAATCACCAAACTGCGCTTCCCAAAGGCAGAGCATGTTCGGATAATCCAGTGAGTAACCGTAATCGAATCCGAGCACGGCGGCTTCGGAAAGGAGGCTGTTGTAAATGCAAATGCGTGCTTGCTCGTCAGCAAGATGAAGCAATGGCATGTAGGCTTGGCCCGTTTTCGCGTCGTAAATGAAGGAGTGACGCGTGCTGAAAGTGCCGCGACGGCTGTCTTGCCCCGAGAGCCGGACCGGAATGTTTTCGAGCAACAGCGAACCGAAAGCGAGCGCCTCGGCGTAATGCCATTCGTACGGGCCGCCCGCTTCGAAAACTTCGCGGCGCCGATCAAGCACAGTTCGTTTCACTTTCGGAATGACCTCGAAGTTTTCCGGAACGCGCGTGAGTCCATCGACAATCTGCCGAAGCATTTCGAGACTGATCGCGGTCGGCTTGCACTGGCTCGTGTATTGGGGCTGAAAAACCGCGGTCGATTCCTTGAAGCGTTCTTTCCCGCCTGCCTGCTCCTCTTCAATCGACTTCACCTCCTGCAAAACCAGCTCGAGCCGCATCTCGAATTCCGCTTCCAGGCTGGCCGCTTCGTCCGCGCTCAATCTTCCCGCTTCGATCAGCTCATTTTTATAAAGCTGCGCCACCGGCGGACGCTGCTGGATTTTCGCGTAAAGATCGGGCTGGGTGAATGACGGTTCGTCGCCTTCGTTGTGGCCGTAGCGGCGATAGCAATACATGTCGATCACCGCATCGCGGCCGAATTCCTGGCGGAAATCAAACGAGAGCTCCGTCACAAATTTAACCGCCAGAGGATCGTCCCCGTTCACGTGGAAAATCGGCACCTCGATCATTTTGGCGATGTCAGTAGCGTACATCGAAGAGCGGGCGTCTTCGGGCAGAGTGGTAAAACCGATCTGATTATTTACCACCACGTGCACCGTTCCGCCCGTGCCGTAACCATGCAGTTGCGACATGTTCAGGGTTTCCGCGACGATGCCTTGGCCGGCAAAAGCAGCGTCGCCGTGGATGAGGAGCGGCAAAACTTTGCGGCGCAATTCCGTGTCGCCACGCATCCGCTGCCGAGCGCGCGCGGTTCCTTCCACCACGGGATCGACTGCTTCCAAATGGCTTGGGTTAGCCGACAGGCGAATTTCAATCTCCGCGCCTGATTCCAATTTTCGAACAGTGCGATAACCGAGATGATATTTCACATCGCCGTCACCGGCGACGAGATCGGGAATGTAGTTCGTCGAGAATTCCGTGAAGATAACCTGCAGAGATTTCTTCAGGAAATTAGCGAGCACATTGAGCCGGCCGCGATGAGCCATCCCCATGCAAATTTCCTCCACCCCGTGGCGCGGGCATCCGTGCAGAATCGTGTCGAGAATCACCATGAGCGATTCCGCGCCCTGAAGCGAAAAGCGTTTTTGCCCGACGTAGCGAGTGTGGAGAAAGACCTCAAAGGTTTCCGCCTCGAGCAACGCGCGGAGCACGGCGATCTGCGCTTCGCGAGTCTCGCTGTGCTTGGGCGGGCGCGATTCGAGGCGGTGCCGCACCCAGTTGCGCAAGCGCGGATTTTGGATGTGCTGAAACTCCGAGCCGATCGTATCCGCGTAAATGCTTTCGAGCAGCGCGATCATTTCGCGCAGGGTCATCTTGCGATTATCGAAAAAGAATTTCGACGACACCTGAAGATCGAGATCCTTTTCGCTGAAACCGAGTTCGCGCAAACTGAGGAGCGGATTTTCCGGCCGTTTTTCAGCCAGCGGATCGACCCGCGCGATCGTATGCCCAAGCGTGCGGTAAGCGTAGACCAGACCGTCCACCCGGGTTTGAATGGAACCTTCGCCGATCTCCGTTTGCGGTGGCGCGCCAGCGGCAGCGCCGTTGAGCGATTGCAGGTCACCGAGCTCGAAGCCTTCGAAAAACGCGGACCAGCCGGAATCGAGCGAGTCCGGATTCTCCTGCCAACGCCGGTAATTTTCCTCGAGGAGATCGAGATTTATTCGAGTGGCAAAAGAGGGACGCACAGCAATTCAATCTGCAAAGAATCGGCAGGCACAGCAAGTTGACAGTGTCAGTGGTGTTCCGTTACTTGCAGCGCCAATGACCGACCAAGAAATTTATCCATCCGTTACCAATCACTTCCGCGGAAAATTGTCGAACAGATCGAAAAGTGAAGCTGCCTGATAAAATCTTTTGCGCCGTGGTCTTTGTGGGATTCTCGATCACGGCCGGCCTTCCGGAATCTCGCGCTCAAGCAGATCCCGCCTCGGAGCCGGCCGTGCTCGCGATCGCGAAGGTGTTGCCAGCTGTGGTTAACATCAATACCGAGCGCGTCGTAAAACGCCGAGTGCGCGATCCGTTCGAAGAATTCGCTGCCCAATATTTTGGGAACTATCGGGCCCGCCCGCGGGAAATTCGGCAGACGCTCCAGAGTCTTGGCTCGGGATTCATTGTCGATCCTGCCGGCTACATTGTGACGAACGATCACGTTGTGCAGCGGGCCGCCGACCTCAAAATCGAGGTGACGATGAACGATGGAAAAACCTACAATGCTCATTACATCACAGGCGATGCGAAGATAGATCTCGCCTTCATCAAAATCGACGCCAAAGCGGATTTTCCTTTTATCAATCTCGACAATATTTCGCCGAATTTACTCGGAGAAACGGTGCTCGTGGTCGGGAATGCACTTGGCTACGGCAGCTCGATCAGCCGCGGCGTTTTGAGCGGAACAAAACGCGACATCACGATCGAGGATGTCGATTACAAGGACTTGGTCCAAACCGACGCCGCGATCAATCCGGGAAATAGCGGCGGGCCGTTGATCGATCTTTCCGGACGGCTGGTGGGAGTCAGCTCGGCGAAGATGGCGTTCACGTCGCAAGGTGTTCCGACGCAGGGATTGGGATTCGCGATCCCGGCGGAGATTGTTCGCAAGAGCGTCGCGCAGTTCAAAGAAATCGCCCAGAAACAGCCGGCGCCGAAAAACAAAAACGGAGAAAGCGGCCCGACTGGCTCGAATGCCGAGCGGCTTTTCGGAATCCAGCTGCAAAATCTCACTACCGATCTGACCGACGCGCTTGGTTATGCGCCGGACAAGGGCGTTCTCATCAGCGCGGTGGAGCCCGACGGACCCGCGGATGAAGTCGGCATCCAACGCGGCCTCGTGATTTATCGCGTCGGGAAATATAACGTCACGTCGGTGAAGCAGCTGGAGAATTTGCTCGCGCAAGTGGAATCGGGCACTAGCGTCGATTTCACCGTCGGCATTATCCGCGCGAATGGACAAGGGCAACAGATCGAGACTGTCTCTTTGACGGCGCGTTGAAATCGTAAAAAAAATTCG
>DASXNS010000095.1:0-3532 GCA_036494865.1 Chthoniobacterales bacterium
CGATCGCCGTAGCTTCCGCTCTTGGCCAGATCACGCCGGGCATTGGCCAGTGCACCCAGTGTCTCGAGTGGCCTGCGATACAACTCGAGTGCGTCCCCGGCGGAAATCCGTTCGCCAGCCAGCACCGCGCCGCTCACCCGATCGTTGAGAAGAGCAACCATGGCGCAATCTAGCGGAAGTTCCCGCTCATCGCACGCGCAGCGCGCTTCCGCTTTTCCTCCAGCGCACCCATGAAATTCCCGCGGCTGAAAAAAGATCCTGAAATTGATCTACGTCAGCGCAACCGCTTTGAAGGAGCTGACGACATCATCCGGACCTTTGTCCTTGAAAAAGCATTCGTAGAATCCCGGGCCCAATTCCCACGAATCGCCTTTGTAATATTCGTCGCGGTAGAATCGCCACACTCCGCTCACGATGATGAGCGAGCTGATGCGATCGTTCCAGAAATCGCCCAGAAAATGAAAACTCAAATTCGTCCGCGCATAGGCGCCTTTGAAACCGATGTGATCGTAAACCACGATCTCGGGCATCGGCGCGTTTTGAACTGGATGCTCCGCCCCGCTCTCACTCGCGCAGGAATGATAACTCAACGGTCCGACTTTCCATTTCGTATCGATGATACAGCCATTATCTGGCGACAACTCTGTTTTTGGTACTTGTCTCATAAGAGGAATGGGTCGCGATTTGAACAGACCGCCTGCTGGTTGTCGAGGAAAGATGTTGTCCGTCCAATCCAGGAAATTCTCATATCTTATGCTCGCGATTATCGGAGCGGAGCCGGATCGTTTTGTTTTTCAAATCGTGGGAGGCGCGAATGAAGCGCACCGTGCGGCTTTTCGCGCGCATCAGGATCGAATAAGTCGTCGCGGTTCGGCCTTGCGATTTTACGCCGCGGAGCAAGGCGCTGTCGCTGATTCCCGTTGCGCAAAAAATGATGTTCTTGCCGTTGGCCAGATCATCCGCAAAAAAAACACGGCTCAGATCGCGTTCGTGTCCATCGGCAATCAATTGTTTGCGCTCTGTTTCATCGCGCGGCCACATCCGGCATTGCATGTCGCCGCCGAGGCATTTGATCCCGGCCGCCGCCAGAACTGCTTCCGGCGAACCGCCGATGCCCAGGTAAAGATCGATGCCGCTATCGGCAATGGCGGGCGCAATCGCGGCCGCGATATCGCCGTCGCTAATCATGCGCAAGGAAGCGCCGACCCGCCGGATTTCCGCCACGATTTCTTTGTGCCGCGGGCGGTCGAGCATCGTCACGACGACATCCTGAACGCGTTTGTTTAGGGCCTGGGCAATAATGAGGAGCGTTTCTTCGATCGGGCTCTGCAGTTTGATCATATCGATCCCTCTGATCTGCATGTGCTCGAGAACACGCGGCCCGTAGGAAAGCTTCATCATATAGAATGAGGGAATGTCACGCAGCGCGACCTTCACCCCTGTTTCCGGGCTCGCAGCCGCAATGCAACTGATCGAGTTCGGCGCGCCTTTGGAGATGTTCGTCGTGCCGTCGATCGGATCGAGCGCGATGTCGAACGGCGGCGAACCGGGCAGCCACCTTCCCAGTTGCTCACCTTTAAAAATGCCGGGCGCGTCGTCCTTGATTCCTTCGCCGATCACGACCTCGCCGCAAATGTTCATCAAATCGAACATCCCGCGCAGCGCGTCGCAGGCGGCCGCGTCCGCTTTTTCCTTCTCGCCGCGGCCGAGCCAGGGCAGCGAATTGAGCGCCGCGGCTTCGGTCGCGCGCACGAAATCGAATTCGATGATGCGTTCGATGTCGTGATAATCCTGGGTGCGGAGTCTCATCGCACCCATTCTGCATTCCGGGCCGAGATCGACAAGCCAACTCTCCGCCTGTTTCTGGGCGGGCGCCCCGAAAATGCTCGGTGACGCGATTTCGCGCAGCTAATTATGCGGATGTTCCGCATCACCGGGCGGCTTCAGTTTTCCAGGAGCCGCACCCGGCTTTACCGGCACCTCATCCGGCGGCGCGATTTCATATTCGGGTTTCGCAACTCCCATCAACCAGTGATCGAACCACCCGACGATGTGCTCGAGGCGTTCCACCCGATGCCAGGGTCCGCCCGAGCGCGACAGCTCATGACTTTCGTTCGGGAATTTCACCATCACGGTCGGAATCTTGCGGAACTTGAGCGCGCGAAACATTTGCTCGCCCCCCGCGCCCGAGGGCGTCCGAAAATCGCTCTCGCCTAAAATTAACATCAACGGCGTCTTCACTTCATTAATATAAGTGATCGGCGAGCGCGCCTTGAAATCTTCCGGGTCCTGAAGCGGCGGCGCTTTGAACCAGCTCGGCTGGAAGAGAGTGAAATCGGCCGTGTACCACCAATCGGCCCAGCTCGCGATGTCGCGTTGCGATACCGCGGCGGCGAAGCGATTCGTGTGGCCCACCACCCAGTTCGTCAATAGTCCGCCGCCGCTGCCGCCGGTGACGCCTAATTTTTTCGGGTCGATGTAACCGCGCTTGATCACGTCGTCCACCCCCAGCATCAGGTCCTTAAAATCGTCGCCCGGATAATGGAACTGGATGACGTTTCCAAATTCCTGGCCAGAGCTCGTGCTCCCGCGCGGATTCGGATAAAGCACCACGTAACCCTTCGCGGCCATCCATTGAAACTCGTGCTCGAAAATAAATCCGTAAGCTGCATGCGGACCGCCATGGATGTTCAGAATCAACGGATATTTTTTGCTCGGATTAAATCCCGGCGGCTTTTGCAACCACGCCTGAATTTTTTTTCCGTCGAAACTCTGGTACTGGATTTCTTCCGGCTCGGTCAAATTGAGCTGGCTGAAGAGCTCGTCGTTGCTGTGGGTGAGCTGGCGCGCTTCACCGCTTACTCGATCGAGCCAAAAGAGATCGCCGATGCGCGTGGGACTGGAGAGAAGATAAACCAGCCGAGAGCTATCGGGCGCGCCGCGAAAACGCAGGATCGCCTGGTTTCCTTTGGTGATATCGATTTCCGCGCCGGTTGCGACATCGAACGAACCTATGTTGGTCTGCCCTTGCCTGGCAAAATTTTCGATGATGCTTTTTCCGTCCGGCGACCAAATCGGAACGTTCCGCCCGCTGGCGCGCGGCGAAGAATTGTCCCCAAAAACGCTGCTGCCCACATCCCAATCAAATTGCGCCGTGAGATTGCGCGGCTTCGCATCTTTCACCAGATCGATCACCCAAAGATCGGGCTCGGTGTAAGAGTTCACCGGCTGCGCCACCGACGCGACGAAGGCGAGCTGTTTTCCGTCCGGGCTCAACGCGAGCGCGCCGATGTCCATCTCAATCGTGGTCAGCTTCGCCGCTTCGCCGCCACTCGCCGCGATCGAGTAAAGCTCCGTCTTCGGCAATTCGTAATACGGCTCGGCGTTATGGAGCGACGTAAAATAAATTTGCGAGCCCTCCTTCGACCAGATCGGGCCCTCGTCATCAAAGCGGCCGTGCGTGAGCTGGTTTGCTTGCACTTTCTCATCCGCGTTTCTCGGAGCCGGCACGACCCAAAGATGCTGCGGCCGT
>DASXNS010000096.1:0-5766 GCA_036494865.1 Chthoniobacterales bacterium
GAGCAGCGTGAAAGGGAGCCGCGCATTCGTCGCGGGTTGCAAACGTTGTTGCATCCGGAATTGCTCGGGACGGTCTTCCAATTTTTCGCGCTCGGGAAAGGGATTGGGTCGGACAAAAGATTGAGCGGATACCGCTTCGGAGGTGACGAGCGCTCTGCGCTCGGCTTGACCTAACGAGTACGGAAGAAACTCAAAACCGGACGGTGAACTGGGCGGCGAGCAGATGTCCGAAATCGCGCGGCCCGTTGGTTTCGTGCTGAAGACTGTATTGGATTTTTAATTGGGTGTGGGTTGTGAAACGATAGCCGCCCGCAAAGTCGATCCGCCAAAGATCGTTGCCCCAGGGCGCGCTTCCGCCAAATCCATTGGGCACATTTGCGAAAAGCTGCTGGTTCCAGCGGAGCGCGCCGAAAAATTGCGGAGTGAATTTGTATTTCCCCTCGAAATAATAAGCGAACGTATCCGCATCGCCGACCCCCGGAATTTCGAAGCGCGCTTCATAAAATTCCGCCCAGAGCTGAATGTGGTGCCAGGCGAACCCGATGTCCTGGCCGAGAAGGCGCTGATGATAATCCCCGATGTCGCGTCCGGGTGGCAAGGTGGCGGCCGCTTCCGGCCGGAAATAGGCGCCGTCGCTCGCGGAAAATCCGAAGTTCCACATTTGGTTGGGACGAAATCCCAGCCGCCCGCTGAAAGTAGGATGATCGAATCCCGAATCGATGGCGTTCCAAGATTCGGGCCGGGAAGAGAGCGACGCGTTTTTCATTTCCGCCGCGTAATCGAACTGGCCGAGCCGGCCTGCGACAGAGAATCCGGTCGCATAACTTGGTCCCCAGATGACCGGATTGTATTTGTATTTTTCGTCGAACGGACCGGCTGTGAAATAACCGTAAGATGGCGCCTTGTTATCCTCGACCCTGGTCAGGTTTTCATAGGGGAGCGGCGCATTAATAAAAGGGTTTTCCCAGGATTGATGCCGCTCGACCCAATTGCCCACGACGGTGGAAAATTTCCCGACCTGCAGATTCAACCGGCCATCTTCCCAAGGCGTGAATCGAATTGCGTACTCGTCCAAGCGGACCTGGGTGCCATGATTGGCCGGGTCGAAGCCGCGATCAAAACGCGATTGGACGAAAAAATAAAGATGCGAACCGGCCTGGGCGTCGAAGAAAAGACTCAGGCGCGGATTGAAGAGAGTGTTGCTGTCGGCAATGATCAACGCCGGCGGCGGCTGAGTGAAATAGTAACCCTCCAGATCGAGGAGACCGCTCACGCGCGCGCGGACGTTGTCGTGAAAAGCGGTGAAGCTGAGCGACTGATCGAGCCGATCGAGAAATTCCTGCGCGGTAGCGGCGTTGATCGCGCAGGCCAGGAGCAGAACGGCGAGAGCGACCCGGAAATTTTTCATGTCGCCGCGACCGGATCGATTTCCGGTTGCTCGGAGATCCGGAAGCGCACTTCGAATTCGGTCCATTTCTCGTTCGAGCAAACCAAATGCAAATCGCCGCCATGGAGACGGGCCAGTTCGCGGGCCAGATTCAAACCGAGGCCATGCCCGGGAACGTTTTCGCCGATGGACCCGCGATAGAAACGCTCGAAAATATTTTCCTGCATGGCAAACGGAATGGGCCGACCGGTATTGCCGACGGTCAAAACCACATAGCCGCGCTCGGCCCGCGCCGTGACATGGACGCGACCTCCGGGCCGATTGTACTTGCGCGCATTCTCGAGGAGATTTTGCACAATGATCGAAATGTAGCGCTTTTCACCCGCGATGTAGAGATCCTGCGGCAGATGCGCTTTCATTTCCACCTCAGCCGCATCCGGAAGTGCGTTCAAATCGGCCAGCCATTCCTCGATCAGTTGGGTGAGGTCGACCGGATTGAATTCGATCTGAAGCCGGCCTGCGTCCATTCGGGAGAGGAGAAGCAAATCGTCGATCACGCCGGTGAGCCGGTAAGTTTGGTGGAGAAGACTGGAGAGCTCGTCGTAAACTTCCTCGGGAAAATTTTCCCGGCCAAGAAGTTCTTCGAGCCCCGCGCGCAAAATGGTCACCGGCGTTTTGAGCTGATGGGAAGCGTCCGCGGAGAAGCGCGCCGATCTTTTTAATTCTTCATTGGTCGTGGCCAGGACGGCTTCGACTCGTTTTCGTCCGGCGCGATTTTCCTCCGAGTCCACCACCAACTTTGCGACGGGGACTGAGAGCCGGAGGGAAATTAAATAGCTCGCGGTAAGGCCGGCGATGAGGAGAACAACGCCAGCGCCGAGAATTTGCCAACGCAGACGACGTTGCAGCGCGAGCGATTTATCGAGAGGAAAAATACAAACTTCGTAGGCGGGTGGAAAGACCGAGGCGGGATTGAGGCGCTTGTAAAAAAGCAGCTGCGGCGCGCCGTTGATTTGAACGCGGTAGCTGCGTTCCGCGCTATTCGGCGCGGCCAGGATTCGCGTCAGTTCCCGATCGATCGCCTCGCGCGCGGGCTCCCGCAGCGCCGGCAAATGGAGCCAGCCGTTCAGCCAGATGCCGCTTTTGATTTCGTTTCCCGCGCGCTTCTCGGTGATCTCGACCGGCTTGAATCCGACCACCAGCGCAGCGATGAGCTCGTTCGTTTCGGTGGAATTGATCGGCACGGCGACCACTTCATCCACCCGTTCCTCGCCCGCGCCCGCTTCGTGCAAGAGATAACCGGTCTGCTCTTTATCCGGTAATGGTTTCAGCGCGAGTTGCGACTCCTCTTCTGGCCGAAGAATGCCGACTTCGTTCTGATTAGGCGGCGAAAGGACATCGCCGGCGTTATTCAAAAAGCGATAGAAGCGGGCGTGGAGCGCGTGCGATTGCTCTTCGCCTTCCGATTCCTTTTCCGGTTCCATCAGATCACGAAGCTCATCCGCCGCGCTCGGATAAAGCAGATCGAGCGCGTTGTCTTCCAACGCAGCGTGAATCCGCGGTTTCTCCACCAACGCGCGACAGCGTTCCGCGAGCGCGGCCGAGCGCGCCTCCTCGGCCACGTGCAACGAAGTGAGCTCGGCCTGAAAATCGCGTTGCAGGTTTCGCTCTGCGTCCGCGCCCGCTTTTCGCTGGGCCAAATACAAACCGCTAATCGTGAGAGCGGCGACAACCAGCATCATCGCCGCCTGCAGTTTCGCACGGAAAATCGCCGCGCTGGATTTTACCGCCTCAGGCGCGGCGGTCACGGGAAGTTGACATGAGCAGTCGAGCCGTTCGTTAATTCCACCGGTCGCTCGCGCGTGGTCCTACTATCGACCCAGGCTTTGAGAATAAAATTCCCTGGAGGCAGACCGGTGAGCCGGAAATGACCGTCGGGATCGGTGATCGCAAAATGCGGAGTGTCGAGCACGAGAATGAGCCCGCGCATATGTTCGTGGATGTCGCAGCGGAGCGTGACAAGGCCGGCTACATCGAAAATTTGAAACGGCACCGGCTTTTCATCAGGACGGTAACGGCCGAGATCGAAACGCTTCGCCGGCGAGTAAGAGAAAATATTGTGATAAGTGTCGTCCAAATTCGGGAACTCGACTTTTGTTCCTACCTGCACCGGCAATAAGGCCGGCGCGAAAGCCAGATCTTTTTGCGCGACTTGCCTGGTCGGACGCGCGACCTCTTTTGAAAACGCGCCTTCGAGATAGACGACCGCGAGCGGGGGATTGGTGGCGAGAACGCCGCCCTTGGTCACGATTTCATATCGCTTGTTTTCGACGGGCGCCGAATGCGATTTCGGTAATTCCACCCGGCCTTCCACGACTGCGTCGGCAAAAACCGGCGCGACGGACAAGATCAAAACTGAGCCGAGGAAAAAGCAGCAGCGAGTATTCATAACCAGCGCGCACCTACCCTGACCGATCGGAAAAGATAATCCATCTTTTCGCGTGCGCGATATAAACAGGGGTCTCCTCTTCTTGAAAAGGAGGCGATGACCGCGGGGCAAACAGCGCCGCTTACTCGGTGCGCAATGCGACCATCGGATTGACCCGCGTCGCGCGCCGGGCCGGAACGAAACAGGACAAAGCCGCGACGGCGCTGAGAAGCGCAGCGACAGCGGTGTAGATCAAAGGATCGAGCGCATTCACTTTAAAGAGAAAATTCTGGAGCGCTTCCGCGCCCATTACTCCGAGAAGAAGTGCCGCCGCGCCCGCGCCGAAGAAAAGCCCGATCGCCAATTGCCATGCGCCCTGGGTCATGACCATCCGCAAAATTCTTCGCGCATCGGCGCCGAGCGCCATTCGAATCCCGAATTCCTGAGTGCGCTGGTTCACTGAAAAACTCATCACGCCGTAAAGACCAACTGCCGAGAGCACGACCGCGGCGATGCCGAAGATGGTGAAGAGCGTGGCAGTGATGCGATTGACCCCGAGAATTTCGTCATGCAGCCGGCCGGGTGTGCCGCCAAAATAAATCGGGAGATTTGGGTCGAGCTTCGCGACCGCCTGCCCGAGCGCGGGCGCGAGAATTTCCGCGCGCTGTCCCCGATGAGGCCGGACAATGACGGTGACGAATTGGGGCGCGGGTGGGACGCCGAGCAATGGAACATAGAAACCGCTCTCGTCGGTTTGCTGATTGAAGGGACCCTGCATCAGCGTATCGGGCACGACACCGACGATCGCGCGCCACGCCTGCGGTTGCGCCGGATTGAAGATGCGAATGCGCCGGCCGAGCGGGCTCTCATTCCCAAAATATTTCCGGGCGAATTTCGTGCTCACAATCGCCACCGGCTGTTTCGCGTCGTCATCTTCGATCGTGAAATCGCGTCCTTCCAAAATCTTGAGGCCCATCGTTGCGAAATAATTATCCGAAACGAACTCGAAGTTGCCGCGCGGCCGGTCGCGGTCGGTCACGTAAGATTGGCCATCCACTTCATATTGACCGAAGCCGCCGAAGGTCATGCGGAAACGGCCGGTCATCGCCGCGCTTTCGAACCCGGGATTAACGCGGAGGCTCCGGAGCGCCCGCACGAAAAATTGCTGGCGCGCCTGCGGAGTCGGGTAATCGCCATCGAACAAACCCATCCGCGCGGTGTAAACACCATTTTCATCGTAGCCATAGTTGAGGGTGGTTTGATTGCGGACGGATTTGATCTGAAGGGTCGCGGCGATCAGGAGGGTGGCCGTTAATGCGATCTGCCCGATGACCAGGACGCGGGTGAGAACGTTGACCAGCCGGCTGCTGTTGCCGCGTCCGCCTTCCTTCATCACTTCGGCGGGATTGGCGCGGGCGCTCAGCCAGGCGGGGATGAATCCGGAGACGAGCGTCGCCACCAAAACGATCCCGACGGTGAAGACGAGAACGCGCATGTCGATGCTAAAGACAACCCAATACGGGAGCGGAAATGGAAGAGCGTTAGTGGCGCGAATCAAAAGGCCGACTGCCCAATAAGCCATCAGCACGCCCACAATCGCGCCCATTGAAGCGACCAAAAAACTTTCGGTGAGCATTTGCCTAACGAGTCGCCAGCGAGTGGCGCCGAGCGCACCGCGAATGGCCAGCTCCTTCGCCCGCAACGCAGCGCGGCCAAACTGCATGTTCATCACGTTGACGCAGGCGATCAGCAACACGACCACCACTGCGCCGAGCATGGCGTAAACCGTCTGGCGAAGTTGCGGGCCGACAAAACTTTTCAGCAACGGCTGGACGCTGGCGGAAACGAGCTGGCCGTTCGTCTTCGGAAAATCTTTGGCGAACCGGCGCGCCAGGCCGATGTATTCAGCGTTGGCTTGGTCGAGACTTACGCCGGGTTTGAGCCGGCCGAT
>DASXNS010000097.1:0-3922 GCA_036494865.1 Chthoniobacterales bacterium
TTAACGCATCGTCGAGCAGACGCGGCGCGTGCAGGAGATGATTGCGCGATGCGACCTCGGGAACGACGCCGCCATATGCTTCATGTTCGCGCTGCGATGCCACTTCACTGGCGAGGAGCTCATGCCCGCGCAAAACCGCGACAGCGGTTTCGTCGCAGGAGGTTTCGATCGCGAGAATTGTTTGCATCGTTGAGCGAGTGCAATCCCGCGATTGCCAAATTCGCGCGACCAGCTTGCGAACGCCGAGAAAAATTTACTTCTTCACCGAATCGACTTTCGGCGCGGTTTCCTCCGCATACACCATCACGCCTTTGAGCGCATCGATGGCGCGCAGCATCTGCGGATCCTTCGTCTTGATCAGATTCTTCTCTTCTTCCGGCTTCAAATTCTCGGCGCTGCGCGACGCAAACAGCGTCCGCTCCTGTTCCACGCTCATCGGCACCCGGATATTCGGCGCGACGCCGTTGCCGTGGATGACCTGCTTGCCGGGCGTGTAATATTTTGCCGTCGTGAAACGCAAAGCCGATCCGTCCGGCAGTTGCACCACGTTCTGGACCGATCCTTTTCCGAAAGTCGTTTCTCCCACCAAAATCGCGCGGTGCAAATCCTTCATCGCGCCCGCGACGATTTCCGAGCCGCTTGCGCTTCCTTCATTCACTAAAACCGCCAGCGGGAAACGGGGCCGCTCTTTTACGGTGCTGGAGGTGGAATAATCGTGCTGTTGCGAAAGCACTCGTCCCTGCGTGGAAACCACTTTGGTGTTCGGCGGCAGAAATTGCCCGCAGACATCGACCGCCACGTTCAGCAATCCGCCCGGGTTATTCCGGAGATCGAGCACCAGCGCCTGCATTCCCTGTTTCTGTAATTCATCCAGCGCCTTCGCCAATTCTTCCGCGGTCGGTTCGTTGAATTGAATCAAGCGGACGTATCCGATCTTAAACGGCCCGCTCAGTTCCGAGTCGAGGAGCCGGGCGCCCTTCACGCTCTGCACTTTTATCTCCGTCCGCTCCAGGGCGAAATCTTTGATCTCCTTCGTCGAGGGACGCAGAATTGTCAGCGTCACTTTTTGCCCGGGGACTCCGCGCAAAACGTTGACCGCATCTTGCAGCTCCATTTTTTCGGTGGAATTCCCGTTGATCCGCAGAATCTGATCGCCGGAAAGAATGCCGGCTTTGGCGGCCGGCGTGTCTTCCATCGGCGTGATGACGGTGAGCAATCCAGCTTTGACTGAGACCTCGATGCCGAGGCCGTTGAAGCGGCTGCGGGTGTCGTCCTGCATGTCCCGGAAGTCGTTCGGGTCCATGAATTGGCTGTGCGGATCGAGCGACGCGAGCATCCCTTTCATCGCGGCGTAAATCAGATCGTGATAGCTGGTCTTGCTGCCATCCACATAATCCTGGCGAAGGAGCTGGACTGCTTTTGCGAAAACAGAAATCTGCGCGTAACCGCTGTCCTCGTCGGTGCCGGCGGCGTGTGCACTATAGAAACGGACGCAGAGGAGAACATTGAAAATAACCAGCAACACCAAAGTGCTGAGCAAAAAACGGCGCTTCATATAAAAAACCCGTCGCCGGGCCGATCAAGATCGCTCATGCGTAAATTTTTGGCAACGCGCAAAGCGTCGGCTAAGGTTCCCGCCGCCGGAACTGGCCGTCACTGTTCATGAAATTACATCCGTTTGTTTGCGCGCTCGCGCTTTGCGTTTCGCTTTTGCGCGCGACCGCAGCGCCGGTGCCATCGTCCTCGACCTCGCCTTCGCCCGCGCCCTCGGCCAAGGCCTCAGTCACACCGCAGCAAAAATCGTCCGCTGCGCCGTCGCCCAAGCCGTCGCCTAAACCATCGCGGGCTCCCTCGCCAAAACCGTCGCCATCCGCGTCGCCCAAATCTTCCTCATCGGCCTCGATCAAGCCGGACGCGGAGTTGGATAATGTCGCGGACGAATTTATCCGTGGCTATCTGGCCGATCGGCCGCTTCAGGCGACCGCACTCGGCTTTCACGAATACGACGGACGCATCAATGAATACACTCGGCTCGCGATCGATGCGGAGCTCGCGCGCCTGACCCGTTTCGATGAGCGCCTGAAAAAATTCGATCTGGCGAAGCTCGGTCCACGGGCGGCGATCGATCTTCGCCTTCTCCAAAGCGCGATCAAGCGAGAGCTGTTCCTCGCCCAGGACATGTCGATTTTCGAGCGCAACCCGATGACTTACGCGCGCGCGATCGACGTGAGCGTTTACGTGAAACGCAAATACGCACCGATCGAGGATCGCGTCCGCAGCATCATCGTGGTCGAAAACCAGGCGCCTAACATCATGATCGCCGCCCGCACCAACCTCGCCGACGTGCTGCCCAAACCGTACGTCGAGCTGGCGATCCAGATCGCGCGCGGCTCCGCCGAATTCCTGAAAAAAAATCTGGTGGATGCCTTGAGCGATCTGAAGGACGAAAATTTGCGCGCGACATTTTCGCAATCGAACCGCCGCGCCGCCGCGGCTCTTTCCGATTATGCCGCGTGGCTCGAGCGGGAAAAATTGCCGAAGGCGACTCCGGAATTTGCGATCGGCGAAGAGAAATACCAGCGTTTCCTCGCCGGAACTGAACTGGTCGATTTCGCTCCCGAGAAAATCCTGGAGCTCGGCCTCTCGGAATTAAAACAGGAGCAGGAAGTTTTCGCCGAGGCCGGGAAGAAAATCGATCCGGGCAAAGCAAGCCCGGAAGTTTTCAAGCAGATCCAAAACGAACATCCCACGCCGGAAAATCTGATTCCGGATTTTACCAAGCGTCTCGATGCGATCCGGAAATTTGTGGTCGAGCACAAGCTGGTCACCATTCCGTCCGATGTTCGGGCGCAGGTGAAAGAGACGCCCGCTTTTAGGCGCGCGACCAGTTTCGCTTCGATGGACACGCCCGGGCCGTTCGAGAAACGCGCGAGCGAAGCTTATTTTTATGTCACTCCGCCGGAAAGCGATTGGAGCGAGGAGCAGAAAAACCAGTGGCTCACCTCCTTCAACACTTACAGCGGCGACATTATTTCCATCCACGAAACTTATCCGGGCCACTACGTCCAGTTCCTCCACCTAAATGCGTCGAAGGCGACCAAAGCGGAAAAGATTTTCGGCGCCACCTCCTTCATCGAAGGCTGGGCGCATTACTGCGAGAAGATGGCGATCGACGAAGGATATGGCAGCGCCGGCGGGCCGAACCCGAGTGAGGAAGAGGTGAAACGCGCTGCGAAATACCGGATGGCGCAGGCGCAGCAATCGATGCTGCGATTATGCCGGCTTTGCGTTTCGATCAAGATGCACACCCAGGGAATGTCGGTCGATGAGGCGACGAACTTCTTCCAAAACAATTGTTACTACGAAGAAAAGCCGGCCCGGGCCGAGGCGATGCGGGGGACATTCGATGTTGGCTATCTCAACTACTCGTTAGGCAAGCTTCAAATCCTGAAGCTGCGCAAAGATTTCGAAGCGCAGGAAGGCGCGAATTTTTCCCTGAAGAAATTCCACGACGAAATGTTGAGTCACGGAATGCTGCCAATCCGGCTCCTGCGCGAACTGATGTTAAAAGACAAATCGAAATGGGACGAAGTGCTCTAGTAGCGAAACACCGTACCGAATGCGCATTAATCCAAATCTTCTTCCTTCGTCTCCGGTAACAGCTCCGGCAGAAGTGGCTGCGGATTGGTCGGGGATTCTTCCACATCGCGAAGCTTCTTCGTGATCGCGCGAGAGCGCACCGCGACTTTTTCCATGTCGCTCGATGCCTGATCGAGCTTCTCTTTCACCTTCGACAGCGAATCGCCGAACTTGCCAAATTCATTCTTCACCGCCGCGAGCAAATTCCAGACTTCGCTCGATCGCTTTTGAATCGCGAGCGTCCGGAATCCCATCTGCAAACTGTTCAACAGCGCCGCCAAAG
>DASXNS010000098.1:0-2978 GCA_036494865.1 Chthoniobacterales bacterium
CATTTGGTTAAGGGTCAGGGTTCAGGTTTAAGAAAAAATCGGAAAGGTAATTGCATTGAAAATGCCGGATCGCGACGCGGGGGAGAGTGGTAATGTGAGAAGCGACGAAGGTTGGGCGCGAATTCCTCACACCGCTTTTTCGCCGATCTCTTCTGTGCGAATCCGCACCGCGTGCTCGACCGGGAGCACGAAAACTTTGCCGTCGCCGATCTTGCCGGTCTTCGCCGCGGCGACCACGACGCTGACCGCTTTATCGACCATTTCATCGGCGAGGACGACTTCGACCTTCACCTTCGGGAGAAAGTCGACGGTGTATTCGCTGCCGCGATAAATTTCCGTGTGCCCCTTCTGGCGGCCGAACCCTTTTACTTCCGTGATGGTCATGCCCTCGATGCCGAGCTCGGCCAGAGCTTCTTTTACTTCCTCGAGTTTGAAAGGCTTGATGATCGCTTCGAGTTTTTTCATGGGAAGTAGACTGGATGTGCCGCCCGGTCATTTCTCACTGAAGCTAACCGCCGCACGCGTTTTCTTAGCAATGGTTGGTGGAGGCTGCAAGCACCGTTTTGACGCGCCAGAAAAAGAAATTAACCCCGGGATGTTGTTGGAAGCCTACAATCTGACCAACTAAACGGAGCCGGTGCGTTTGCTGAAAAATGCGGCCCGATGTAGGCCCGTTTCCTCGCAGATTTGACCGCAGCGGGCAGCGCATGGTTATAATGCCAGCGGATGCCTTCCGATTCCTTCGTTCACCTCCATCTCCACACCGAATATTCCTTCCTCGACGGAGCGGTGCGGATGAAGGAGTTGATGAAAAAGGCGGCAGCCTTCGAGATGCCGGCGGTGGCGATCACCGATCACGGAAACCTGCACGGGGCGATCGAATTTTATCAGGCGGCGAACGATGCGGGCATTAAACCGATCATCGGCTGCGAAGCATACATCGCTCCGGGCTCGATCAAGGACCGCCCGAATAATCAACGCGATGCGGCATATCATTTTACTTTGCTCGTGAAGGACGAGACCGGCTATCGCAACTTAGTGAAGCTGATTTCTACCGCGCACCTGGACGGTTTCCATTACAAACCGCGGATCGACAAGGAGCTGCTCGCGGCGCATTCCACAGGGCTGATCGGCCTGAGCGGTTGCCTCAAAGGTGAGATCAACATGGCGATTCAATCGGACAATCTCGCCAAGGCCCGCCAGAGCACGGCGGAATTTCGCGACATCTTAGGCGCGGAAAATTTCTTCATCGAGATGCACGATCACGGAATTGAGGTGCAACAGAAATGCAATGCGATCCTGCCGCAGCTCGCGCAGGAATTCGGGCTCGGCCTGGTGGCAGCGAACGACGTTCATTTTCTGGAGCGAAGTCATCACGACTCGCATGATGTCATGGTCTGCATCGGCACGGGCAAAATGGTGTACGACGAAAAACGGATGCGTTATACGCCCGAGCTTTATTTTAAATCCTCCGATGAAATGCGCGCTCTTTTCCCCGATCATCCCGAAGCGATCAGGAACACGCTCGCCATTGCGGACCGTTGTAATCTTGCGCTGGAGTTTGGCGTTTCGAAATATCCGGAATATCCGGCGCCGGAAGGAAAGACGCGGGAAAGTTATCTGCGTGAGCTTTGTTATCAGGGCCTGCACGAGCGTTTTGGCGAACGTGCTGGGACCGATTCGGAATTGATCAAGCGGCTCGATTACGAAGTCGATGTTTTGGAGAAGGCCGGGTTCGTCAGCTATTTCCTGATCGTCTGGGACTTCATCCATTTCGCGAAGCAGCGCGGAATTCCGGTGGGCCCGGGTCGCGGTTCGGCGGCAGGATCCCTCGCCGCTTACGTCCTCGGCATTACCGATATCGATCCGCTCCAGTTTGGATTGATCTTCGAGCGATTTTTGAATCCGGAGCGCGTGTCGCCGCCCGACATCGATGTCGATTTTTGCAAAGATCGCCGCGGCGAAGTCCTCGAATATGTCCGCCAAAAATATGGCGAACGCCGTGTCTCTCAGATTGTGACCTTTAACAAAATGAATGCGAAGAGCGCGGTGCGCGATGTCGGCCGCGTGATTGGTTTGTCTTACGCGGAGGCGGACCGGCTCGCGCGCATGATTCCCGCCGGCCCGGGCCAGCAAAACATAACCCTGGCTGAATCCGCGCTCGCGAATCCCGAGCTGCGGCGCGCGATTGATACGGAACCTGCGACGCGCCAACTCTGGGATCACGCGGTCTTGCTGGAAGGGCGCTCGCGCAATTTCGGTGTGCACGCCGCCGGGATCGTGATCGGCGACCGCGATCTTTCGGAATATGTGCCGCTGCGTCGCGATCCGAAAGAAAAGGAAGTGATCACTCAATATCCGATGGGTCCGCTCAACGATCTCGGTCTCCTCAAAATGGATTTTCTCGGGTTGCGCACGCTCACGGTGCTGCACGATGCGGAGGAGCTGATTCGGCAGCGAGTCCCGGATTTTTCGCTGGCGCAAATTCCGTTGAACGATGCGGCGACGTTCGCTCTTCTCAATCGCGCCGAGACCATCGGCATCTTCCAACTGGAAGGCGGAATGACGGGCTTCTGCAAACAATTCGATTTCAAATCGATCGACGACATCATTGCATTGAGCGCGCTTTATCGGCCCGGCCCGATGGATCTAATTCCGGATTACATCAAACGGAAGAAAGGACTCGCCAAAATAAAATACGAGCATCCGCTCCTGGAGGAAGTCTGCGCCGATACTTATGGCGTAATGATCTACCAGGAGCAGGTGATGGCCGCGGCCAGCCGGCTGGCCGGTTACTCGTTAGGCCAAGCCGATCTCCTCCGGCGCGCGATGGGAAAAAAGGACCGGGAGAAGATGGCGAAGGAACGGGCTAATTTTATCCAGGGCTGCGCGCGCACGAACAAGATCGCGGAGAAAAAAGCGAATTCGATTTTCGATTTGCTGGAGAAATTTGCCGGCTACGGATTCAACAAGAGCCA
>DASXNS010000099.1:0-4271 GCA_036494865.1 Chthoniobacterales bacterium
TCACGAAAGCGACTCCCGATGTCGGCTATTTGCATCGCGGCGACGAAAAAATCGCTGAAAACATGCAATACAATCAGTTCGTCCCTTACACCGACCGGCTCGATTATCTCGCGCCGCTGGCTAACAACGTAGCTTACGCGCTCGCCGTCGAAAAACTAATGGGCTGGGAGCTGCCGTTGCGCGGTAAAGCCATTCGGGTGATTTGCTGCGAGACGGCGCGCATCTCGGCGCACTTGCTCGGGCTCGGCGCGATGGCGCTCGATCTCGGCGCGATGACGGCGTTTCTCTACACCTTCACCGAGCGCGAAAAACTTTATAATCTTTTCGAACTTTTGACCGGGGCGCGCTTCACCACCTCTTACACCCGTATCGGCGGACAGACGCGCGATCTTCCGGAAAATTTCGTTCCTCAACTGGAGAAATTCCTGGATGACTTCATTCCGCAGCTCGATGAAGTCGACAAACTACTGACCCGAAATCGGATCTTCGTCGATCGCACCCGCGGCATCGGCGTCATCCCGCGCGATCGCGCGATCGCTTACGCGCTTTCCGGGCCGAACCTGCGCGGCAGCGGGGTGGAGCATGATCTGCGGCGCAAACATCCGTATCTCGATTACGAGAAGTACGATTTCGAAGTCGTCGTCGGCACAGCGGGCGATTGCTACGATCGTTATCTGGTCCGGATCGAAGAGATGCGGCAAAGCGTGCGCATTCTGCGCCAGGTGATCGAGAAACTTCCGAGCGGTCCGATTAACGTAACCGACTGGAAAAATATGCCGCCGCCGAAATCGCACGTGATGACGAAAATGGAGGAGTTGATTCACCACTTCATCGTCGTCACTGAAGGTTTGAGCGCGCCGCCGGGTGAGATTTATTTCGGGGCGGAGAATCCAAAGGGCGAACTCGGATTTTACATTCACAGCAAAGGCGGCGGCGTCCCGCATCGCCTGAAGATCCGCGCGCCGTCGTTTGTGAATCTGAGCATTTTGCCGGAGCTCTTGCCCGGCTGTGCGCTCAGCGACGTGGTCGCCGTGCTCGGCAGTCTGGACTTCGTCATGGGCGAATGCGACAGGTGAGAAACATTAATATGAAACAAATCACATCACGATCACTCGCGCTCTTTTTGGCCGCGCTGGCACTGGTTGCCTTCGCTAATTGCAGCCGCAATTCGCTTTCCGGCTCGAACCTGACCCAGGCGAACTACGATCAGATCAGCATGGGCATGAGCAAGGCGCAGGTGGAAAAAATTCTGGGACCGCCTACGACGGCGGAGACGAAAGACATGCTCGTTTTCAAAAAGACGACTTACCGCTACGAGGACGGCAAGAAATTCGCGATGATCACTTTCAAAAATGATGAGGTGGACGGCAAGGATTCGAACCTCAGCAGCGCCCCGTAAATTAATGACCAAGCCGCGTGCGGTTGCATTTCACTTTTTGCGTCTCCTATCGATCGCTGCGCTCCTCGCTTTTTCGCTGAGCGGCTGCGCGGAAAAACGATTTACGAAAGCTAATGTGGATGAGGTGAGCGAAGGCATGTCGAAGAAACAGGTGGAATCGATTCTGGGCGCGCCGACCACGGTGGACACGAAGGATTTCGTGCTCTTGAAAAAGACGGTTTACGTTTACGCGCAGGGCAAGGATTCCGTCACGATCGTTTTCAAAGACGACAAAGTGCAGTCGAAGGTCAGCACGTTGTCCGATTAACGCGTCCTCCTTGTGGACCCGACGAACACGCGCATTCCCGCCGAGCTCGAGCGGAAAATGGACGAAGCGATCCGGCGTTATCCGGCTGATCACAAACGCAGCGCCGCCATGCCCCTGCTTCATTTGTGGCAGGAGGAATTCGGTTTTATCAGCGATGAAGGCGTGAGCTGGATCGCGGCCAAGCTCGATCTGCAACCAATCAACATTCTAGAGCTGGTCACGTTTTATCCGATGTATCGCCAGGCTCCGGCGGGGAAAAAACATATCCGGGTTTGCCGCACTTTGAGCTGCGCGATGGCTGGAAGTTATCGGGTGATGGAACGCGCCTCGGACGTCGCGGGCATCGCCCGACGCCACGATGAAAACGGAATGCATAATCCGATTTCACTGAGCGCGGATGGAAATTACAGCATCGAGTTTGTCGAATGCCTCGCTAGTTGCGGCACGGCGCCGGTCTGCATGGTCGAGGAGGAACTGCGCGAAAACGTGCAGCCGGAAACAGCCGCCGAGCTGCTCGGTTCAAAATGCGAAACTCCAAATCCGAAACAACCGCATCCTCTCGAACGCCGCCTTATTTTTCAAAACATCGGGCGCGCCGATTGGACGACGGACATCGCGTGTTATCTGCGTAACGACGGCTACGCGCAGTTAAAAAAAGCTCTCACGATGTCGCGTGTCGAGATCGTGAACGAAGTGAAAACTTCCGGGCTGCGCGGACGCGGTGGCGCCGGTTTTCCTTGCGGCGTGAAGTGGAGCTTCATCAAGGCCGACGAAAAAAAGCCGGTCTATTTAATTTGCAACGCGGACGAATCGGAGCCGGGCACATTCAAGGATCGCTACATCATTCACCAGGATCCGCATCAACTCCTCGAGGGCATTCTCATTTCCTGTTTCGCCCTGAATGTGAAGACCGCCTACATCTACATCCGCGGCGAGTTTCCGGAGGGTGCAAAGATTCTCGAGCGCGCGATCGAGGAAGCGCGCGCCCACAATTTTCTCGGCAAAAATGTCCTCGGCTCCGGGTTCGACGTTGAAATTTACATTCACCGCGGCGCCGGCGCTTATATTTGCGGCGAGGAAACGGGCTTGATCGAATCGCTCGAAGGCAAGCGCGCTTATCCGCGGATCAAGCCACCCTATTTTCCAGCGGTCCTCGGCCTCTACATGTGCCCGACGATCGTGAACAACGTCGAAACGCTCTGCCACGTGAAACACATCATTGCGATGGGAGGAGCAAATTACGCGCAGCTCGGCCGGCCTAACAACACCGGCACCCGCATCGTCTGCCTGAGCGGCGACGTGCAGCGTCCCGGTTATTTCGAAATAGAAGTGGGCGCGGTCACGATGGGTCAATTGATTTACGACATGGCTGGCGGGCCCCAATACGGACGATACGTGAAGGCCGTGATTCCGGGCGGAAGTTCGGCAAAAGTTTTGCGCGCTGACGAAAGATTTAAATTGAAACTCAAACAGCCGGACGGCTCGACCGCGGAGCAGGACGTTTCGCTTTACGAAATTCCGATGGACTTCGATTCCCTCAGCGCCGCTGGCTCGATGGCCGGTTCCGGCGGCGTCATCGTGCTCGATGACTCGCGCGATATGGTCTGGGCGCTGAACAACATCAACGAATTTTACGCGCACGAAAGCTGCGGCCAATGCACGCCTTGTCGCGAAGGCTCGCTTTGGATGAAAAAAATCACGGACCGGATGTTGCTCGGCGGCGGCGTCACCCAGGATCCCGCCACTTTGAAAACGGTAGCCGACAATATCGCCGGGCGGACGATCTGTGCCTTTGGCGAAGCGTGCGCCTGGCCCACGCAAAGTTTTGTGGAAAAATTTAAAGAGGAATTTACCCAGCGCAGCGGCAAACCTGTTCCGCCCCCTATGCCGCCGGAATACACGCCGGGTGAATTGATTCAGCACGACAAGATCGCGACGACGCCGCTGCCGCGAAATCCGGGTTGGGAAGAAACTGCCACCGCGGGAACAATCTGAAATGAGCGAGCAAGTTCCACCGCAGCTGGTCAACGTCCAGATCAACGGCGTCTGGCACCAATTTCCAAAAGGCACGCGCCTGATCGAAGCGTGTGAAAAAGCCGGCAGCTACGTGCCGCGGTATTGCTATCACAAAAAGCTGAGCTCACCCGGAAACTGCCGGATGTGCCTGATCGAAATGGGCCTTCCAAAAATGGGCCCAGACCGCAAACCGGAGCTCGGCGCGGATGGAAAACCGGTGATCAATTGGATGCCGCGCCCGCAAATTTCCTGCGCGCAGGACGTGAGCGAAGGCATGGGCGTTCGCACTGACTCGCCGCTCGCCCAGGAATGCCGGCAGGGCGTGATGGAATTTCTCCTCATCAATCACCCACTCGATTGCCCGATCTGCGATCAAGCGGGCGAATGCCGGCTCCAGGAATTCAGCGTCCAGTACGGCAGCGCCGAGTCGCGCTTCCTCGAAAACAAAGTGAAGAAGCCGAAAAATATCGAGCTTGGTCCTCGCGTCACGCTGGATGACGAGCGCTGCATTCTTTGTTCGCGTTGCATTCGTTTCTGCCAGGAGATCGC
>DASXNS010000100.1:0-5330 GCA_036494865.1 Chthoniobacterales bacterium
CAACGCAATTATGCTCATCACCTGGTTCATGAGTGCGATTCACCTCGAGAAAGTGCACCCGCTCGAGAGCGGTGTGTTTCGTCTGAAATTCCGGCGCGATCGGCGGCCGGGCTTGCCGATCGAATGGGCGTGGAATTTTTATCCAAAGTACTGGATCGAGTCGGTGACGAAGATCGCGAAGTTGGCAGCGCTGTATGCGCGACTGCGGCGAATGTATCTCGACATCAAGAAGGACAAGAAGAGGTTCAAATACATGGACGTGGCGCTGACTCCGGTCACGGAACACGATGTCGAGGATCTCGAGATGTTTCACACCCCCTCCGCGCCCGCCTTCGTCGCGCAAGAGCAACGGCGGCAGCACGCGCACGAGCACGCGGCCGCATAAGCTCGCAGGAGAAACTTCTCTTAACCTTTCTCCCCCGCATTTGATTTCTCACTCTTCTGTTTCATCTTCTCGGACTTTCGCGCGATGAAACGGCTTTATCTGATCGGTTGCTGCCTGGTTTTCAGCGCGGGAATGTTATCCGCGCAGCAAAAAAATCCGTCCCCTCCTCCACCCGGGATCAAGCCCTCGGGCGCGCCCACTACTGCGCCCCTTCCAAACATTCCGGTGCCGGTCGCCGCTCCTAATTCCGTGCGACCGAACGGAAAAATCCAGAAAAGTCTCGTCCGCATCACCGCCACGGAAGTAGAGCCGGATTACCGAGCGCCTTGGAATTCGGGTGGCGTCCAGCGCGGCATTGGCGCCGGTTTCGTGATCGATGGAAACCGGATCATGACCAACGCCCATGTCGTCAGCAACAGCCGTTACCTCACCGTCGAGCGCGACGGCGATCCAAACAAATATCCGGCCACAGTTTTATTCGTGGCCCACGATTGCGATCTCGCGCTGATCAAAGTAGCGGCGCCCGATTTTTTCAAAAACATGACGCCGCTTAAATTCGGCGGCATTCCTGAGCTCGAGTCGATCGTTTCCGCTTACGGTTACCCGCTCGGCGGCGAACGGATGTCGGTCACAACTGGAATTGTTTCGCGAATCGACTTTCAGCTCTACACTCACTCGTCGATCGATTCGCATCTCGCGATCCAGATCAGCGCGCAAATCAATCCCGGCAACAGCGGCGGGCCGGTGATGCAAAATGGAAAGGTCGTCGGCGTGGCTTTTCAAGGTTACAGCGGCGACGTGGCCCAGGGCGTCGCTTATATGATCCCGACGCCGGTGATTCAGCGTTTCCTGAAGGACATCGCCGATGGCCATTACGATAAGTATGTCGATCTCGGCATCACTTACTCGAAGCTGCAGAATCCGGCGCAGCGGCATTTTCTCGGATTGAAAGATGACGATCGCGGCGTGCTCGTCGGCACCGTCATCGAGGCTGGTCCTTCCGCGAAAATATTGCGGCCGGGCGATGTGCTGCTCCAGATCGACGATCATCCGATCGCGAGTGATGCGAGCGTCGAGCTCGAAGGCGAACGGGTGGAAATGCCGGAAGTCGTCGAGCGGAAATTCAAGGGCGACATCGTGAAGCTCGATCTTTGGCGCGAAAAAAAACCGCTCACGGTCAGCGTCGAGCTCGGATCCGTCTGGCCGTATCTTTATCTCGCGCATGCCTACGATGTGCGGCCGCGTTTCGTGGTTTATGGCGGGCTTTTGTTTCAGCCGCTGTCGCTGGATTTGATCGAGGCTTATCAACCAACTGATCTCCGCATCCGGCATTACTTCGATTACTTCGTCACGGAACAAATTTATCTGGAGCATCCGGAAGTGGTGATCCTGACTAATATTCTGCCCGATCCGACGAACACTTATCTCGCGCCTTATCGGGCCAGCATCGTGGACGAGATCAACGGGAAAAAAATTAAGACGCTCAACGATCTCGCGAAGGCGTTTTCAGAACCGGCGGATCGATTTGTCATCCGGATGATTGGTGATGGGCCTCCGCTCGTGCTCGATCCGAAGGAAGTCGAGTCGGCCCGGGAAAGAATCAAGACGCGCTATAACGTGGTGGTGGAACAAAATCTCGACGATCAGCCGGCGAAAACGACGGCGCGCGACCAAGGCAAAATGTAATGCGCGCTTTTTCTTTTCATGCCGGGCTCGTCGCCGCTTTGCTGCTCCCGCTCAGCGCAACCGCCGCGCCAAAAAAAGAGCCCGCGCCAGCGACGGTGATTAAGCCGAAAGAACTTTCGCTCGTCCGCGTGAACGTAACCGGCCAAGCCTACGATTACGTCCGCCCGTGGCAAAAGAGAGCGCCGGTTTCAAAACGGGCCCTGGGGACTGTGCTGCCGCAGGGCCGAGTGCTGGTCACGGCCGATCTCGTTGCGAATCAAAATTATGTCGAGCTGGAGCGCGCTGAATCCGGAGAAAAGACGGCGGCGAATGTCGTGGTAGTCGATTACGAAGCGAACCTCGCCCTGCTCGAACCGGCCGAGAAAAAATTCCTCGATGGCCTCACTCCGCTTCAACTCGCACTCGACACTGTAGTCGGCGATCGTCTGGCCGCATGGCAGTTGGAACCGACCGGCGCGCTCGTCGTCACCGAAGGTCTTGTCACCACGATTCAGATGACGCGTTATCCGGCCGATCTCGGCCAGTTCCTGACTTACCGCATCAGCATTTCGATGCAATATCGCGATAACAGTTACACCATTCCGCTGGTCAAAAATAACAAGCTCGCCGGTTTGCTTCTTCGCTTCGATCCGCGCAGCCAGGTGGTCGATGCGATCCCCGCGCCGATCATCGCGCACTTTTTGAAAGATGCCGAATCCCAACATTATCGTGGATTTCCCTCGGCTGGTTTCAGTTTTTTCCCGACCCGCGATCCACAACTGCGCCGCTTCGCCGGTCAAACTGGTAAGCCGGCTGGCGTGTATGTCACCAATGTGGAACCGAACACGCCGGCGGCCAAAGCCGGGTTGCAAGTGGGCGATATCCTCGTCGCCATCGGGAATAACGAGATCGATCAAAACGGGAACTACGTCGATTCGCTCTACGGGAAAATCGAATTCACCAATCTGATCACCGCGCGCGCTTTCGCCGGCGAGACAATTGCGGTCCACATTCAGCGCGAAGGAAAACCGATGCAGTTGGACTTCGCGCTCGAGCATCGCGCTGCTAGCGACTACGTCATCCCGCCCTACAACATCGATCACCCGCCGGTTTATTACGTTCTCGGCGGCATGATTTTTGAGGAGCTGTCGCGGCAATTTCTGCGCGAGTGGGGCGCGAATTGGGTGAAGGATGCGCCGCAGCGTTTCGTTTATCAGGATCGGTTTCAGTCGGAATTATATCCGGAAGGGAACCGGCGTGTCGTTGTGCTCACCCAGGTTCTCCCTGCCAACAGCACGATCGGTTACGACGATCTTGCCTATCTCACCGTCACAAGAGTGAACGGCAAAGAAGTGAAATCGCTGGCGGATTTCGCCGAAGCGGTCAAGCAGCCGCTCGATGGTTTCATCAAGATCGAGACGGAAGAAGATCCGAAACAGCTCGAGCTCGAGGCCGCCCAAGTCGCGGCCGAAGCGCCGGCCCTGCAGCAAAATTACGGGCTGCCGTCGCTCCAGCATTTGGAGTAGCGGCGCTACTGCATCATTTCGCGCAGGATCGGCGCCAGTTCGCGATACCAGATCGCATATCCTTTCGCGCTCAGGTGCAATTGGTCCGGCATGATGTCGGCGGAAATGTTTCCGCTTCCATCCAGGAATTGCGCCCCGAAATCGGCGAATCGCACCTTGGCGCCGTCATCCAGAGGCGCGAGCATTCGGTTTATTTCCGCCACGGCGCGCCGCTCGCGGCTGTCCTTGTCGCCGCGCGGAAAAATTCCGAGCAAGAGAACTTTGCTCCGCGGCGATCGTTCCCGAATTACCGAAACAATTTTCTCGATCCCATGCGCGACCCATTCTGGTTTTTCATCCGCAAAAAGACCGACGTTGTTCGTGCCAATCAACAGCGTAACGACTTTCGGCGAAATTCCATCCAGCTCTCCATGTTCGATCCGCCACAAAACATGTTCGGTGCAGTCGCCGGCAATGCCGAAGTTCGCCGGCTTATAGGGCGCGAGTTGCATCCAGCTCGATTCGCCCAGCCGCGGCCACCACTCGGTGATCGAGTCGCCCAAAAATAACAGATCGATGTCACCCTGCTTCGCCCGCTGGATGAATTGATCGTGCCGTTCCACATCTTTCGCCTCCGGTGTCATTGCATCGCGGGATGTGCGTGCTTTCATCTGAAACTTCCGCTTGAAGTGCGCCACGATTTTTTCTCCGCAGTGAGAAACTGCGAGCACTCCGCCGAGGAGAAAGACGCCCGCGAGGCAAAGGGCCAGGACCGCGACGATCCTTTTTTTTCCGGACCGCGCGAGCATGAAGCTATTTCAATTCGCTCCGCGTCTTGGTTCCGATTCCTGCCCCTCGCACCGAACGCGGTTGCGACAAAAACTTCGCGACTTCGCTTCCGTAATCGTCGAATGGATTTCCCATCACCAGAAAGTCGCGGCTATCGCAGGCGATCGAATCCCAATTGATCACATACGGCAGGTCGGTTCGCTGAAACCATTTCACCGCCTGGGCGCGCCCGGCCGCGCGCGTGTTCGGCGGCGGATTATAACTCGCCTCCTTGTGTCGCACGCTGTCGTTCCATTCGCCGATTCGTTTCGCGGGATTCACGCCAAAGAAAAGTCCCTTCCGCGGATCGATGTTGTGATATTCCAAATCCAAACTTTGCAGCCACGGATCGTCCCACTCGATCCGCTCCGATTCCATGAAACTTTCCAGGAGCCATTTTTTTGTGATCCAATCCACGCCGCCGATGAGCGATTCCGGTTTGTTCCCGAGCGCCTCGAGCGTGAAACTCCAGCTCTCGAGCAGCCAATCGGTCTCCTCGCTCGTCCCGCGAAGATGCTGCTGCGCCAGCTCGTAAAATTGCCATTGAACTTCGAGCGCGCCGATCGTCTTCCCATTTTCCAGCCGCACGATCCACGCGCCCGTCGCGTCGCGCGAAATATCGCGGGTGCTTTGGACCGCATCACTCAGGATCAGATTTTTCGGCAGCCGGCCTTCTTCCAGCAACGAGAGAACGCACGCGGTCGTCCCGATTTTCAGCGCGGTCGCGAATGGACTCATGTTCGAGTCACCGATCAGTAAATGAAGTCGGCGATATTTCCGGTAATCCGCCAGGGGCTCATCCCGCGCATTGATGATGGCGCGGTTGAATTGGACCCATTGATAAATGTCGTTCACGATGTGATCCGCGCGCTGGCTGATTTGAAAATCAACGTGGACCTCGGGCTGCGGGAGCTGGAAATCGAACGCGAGCGGATTCGCCTGACCGA
>DASXNS010000101.1:0-4550 GCA_036494865.1 Chthoniobacterales bacterium
TTTCTTTTCGATCCAGCCAACGGCGACGTAACGCCCGATCCGTCGCCCGATCCGGCGCTGACTAATCCAGTCGCCGAATACAGCCACTCCGATGGGATCGCGGTGATCGCTGGATCGATTTATCGAGGCAGCGCGATTCCCGCTCTGGTCGGCAAATATGTTTTCGGCGATCTCTCAAGCGGTTTCGCCGCGCCGGCAGGCCGTCTATTTTATCTCGATGATTTGGGCGCGAGCACGATCAAAGAACTTCGTCTCGGCAACGACGACCGGCCGCTCGGCCTTTTCGTGAAGGCGTTTGGTCGCGATGCAAACGGAGAAATTTATTTGCTGGCCGGCGCGAACATTGGTCCTTCTCAAAATGGTGGACAAGTTTTGAAACTAATCCCGGCGCCAGCCGCGCCCGCGCTGGTGAATCTCTCCACTCGCCTGCGCGTCCAGACGGGCGATAACGCCTTGATCGGCGGTTTCATTCTCATCGGGAGCGCGCCCAAAAAAGTGATGCTGCGCGGACTCGGACCCTCACTCGCTGCTAACGGCCAACCGATCGCGGGAAGATTACTCAATCCAAAACTGACCCTGTTCGATAACAGCGGCGCGGCGCTGGCCAGCAACGATGATTGGATGAACAGCGCGCAAGCGCAGCAGATCAGCGACACCAAAATACCCCCGAAGGATCCGAAAGAGTCGGCGATCATCGCGACCCTGGAGCCCGGGAACTACACGGTGAACTTGAGCGGAGCCGGAGGGGAAACAGGAATCGGGGTGGTGGAATTGTACGATCTCGATCAGGCGTCGCCTGCAAATCCGGCGAACATTTCTACGCGCGGTTTTGTGCAGACCGGAGACAACGTGATGATCGGGGGTTTCATCGTCGGCGGCTCGGAGACGAAGCGAGTCCTGGTGCGCGCGATCGGACCGGAGCTGACGGCTGCGGGCGTGCCCTATGCGTTGCAGGATCCGACGCTGGAATTGCACGACTCATTTGGGAACATATTGGCGAGCAATGACAATTGGAAAACGTCGCAGGAAGCTGAGATCACCGCGACGGGTATCGCGCCCACTGACGATCGCGAAGCCGCCATTGTTGCGAGCCTCTCGGCCGGCAACTACACGGCGATCGTTCGCGGCAAAGGCAACACGACCGGAGTAGCGCTGGTGGAAGTTTATCAGTTGCCGCCGGCGTCGAAGTAGTACGCGCTGTCAGGCGCGCGCGGAAAGCTCACTCGCGCCATCATCAAGATGGGTCCAATCGATCGCTACGCGTTGTCGTTGCGCGAAGCGATCGTGGAAAAATAATTCCTTGTGCCGGCAGCCATGCTCGTGCACCAGCCGCGTCGCCTTCACATCGAAGCAGCAATATTCCGCAATCTCGAGCACGCGGCCTTCGCGCCACCAACGGATCGCATCGAGTCCCGCCGCGGTTTTTTGAATGCCGAGGGTGGCTTGCGCAATTGCGTCGAGGCCGAGGCGATGGCCCAGCCGTTTTTCCATGTCCACCATCAGATCGACGGTGGGAAGTTCCGCGATCAAATCGAGAATCGTGTATCCCATCAGCACGTGGTAATCGAAGTTAATTACGTTGAAGCCGATTACGAGATCCGCGCGCCGGAGCCGTTCGATCAGCCGGTTGACCTGCGTTTCCCCGAACACTTCGTAGCGCCCGGTTGCTCTGCTGAAAACGACGCCGACCGACATCCGCATGTCGCACTTGCGCGCCCAACCCCCCGCGTCATTCGCGGTCCGCTGCGTCTCAAGATCGAAATAGACGATGTCGCCGGGCATCTGCGCCAAACTCAAGCCAAGCCGCTTTTCATTTCAATTCGAAAACGCCGCAGTCAAAACTCATCATTTCATCCACTCCGGTCACGCGAAATTGTTCGACCACCGCGCCGTCGTCCTGGAAAACATCGATTGCGTTCGCCTCGTGCGGAGCAAGAAGTCCGCGAACAAGCTCCTGAGTTTCACTAACAGTGCGGAGCGGCAATCCATCGCTCGTTTTCAGGAAGCTCCCATCTGCATCGAAACCGGCCATCAGTTCAACGGTGGTGCGCTTATCGTTTAGGAGCGGATTAGGCTCCAACTTTATTTTCAATTTTTCCGGAGCGCCGGCCGCCGCTCCCGGCGATGCAACGGGCTTGCCGTTAACAATTGAGAAATCCTTGTGCGCGATGATCCATTTCTCGAAATCTACTTTCCACTCGGAAATCGGCGCGGACGCTCCGTCACTTTTCGCCGGCAGCAAAGCAAGGCCCCGAAGACGCTGCGAGGTTCCGTTCTCTTCCAGCAGGTAGATTTTGTCCTCGCTCGCCGATGCCGCGACCGCGGCTGGCTGCGGCACCCCAGGCGCTTCGGCAAGTCTCCGGAGAAATTCACCGGACGAGGAAAATTGTTTCAGCTCGGTGGTAGCGGCGTCTTTAGCTGTGCGATCGATCACCCAGCGCGTTTCGTTTCGGCCTGAGGTTGCCATAACGGGATCGATGCAGCCGTGGACCGGGCCAGGCGGCTCAGCGATTTTCAGCGGGTCCGTGTCGCTCAATTTCGTTATCTTGCGAACAACGTCGTAAACCAAATGACCAGTTTTTTGCGATATGAACTCCACCCCGAGCAGCAAATTATCGTCGCGCATTTCCAGGGAACGGATCCGGGAAAAACGCGGAGAATCGTCGGCCGTGATCCAGTCGTTAAAAAAAAATCCGACGCCTTCGATTTGCAAATCGCCGACCACAAATCCGCGGGCGTTGTATTTGCCCGCAGGAACATTTTCGCCCGCGTCGCTTTTTCCATCCCAGGTGGTTGAGAGCGCGTCCTGGCCAATCTCGAATTCATTGATGTCCGCCTCGCGGTGCAACACCCGCACCAGTTTTCCTTTTGCGTCGTAGACACCGAGGCTGATTGTTCCGTCGAGCGGCGGAGGCAGGAAACTGATGCGCACATTTATTGCCGCGGTCGCGCTCGGAGATGGCGAGGTGCTCGGCGATGGTTCCGCGCGGGACGAGCCGGCAAATAAAAGCAGACCGATCGCCGCCGCGCCGGCTTTACGAAATCCGCGATCCGAGATTCGCATTAGGTGTAATAGCGCCAATTCACGTCCGGGAAAAGATTATCGCGCCATTCACAATTGGAGAGAAACGCTTCATCCAAATTCCCGGTCGTGAATTGCTCGTGGAGACGATTGAAGCGGAGCACGTGATCGGTCACGCGTTTCGTCGCGTACTGCCGCGCCGTCCCTGTTTTCATGAGAAAAGCCCAATCGCTCGATTGGGCGAGGAGTAATTCTCGCGCGAGTTGTTTGAGCGCGCGATCGGTAAGCGCTCGGTCGTCGGCGATGTGTGCCCGCGCTATTTCCGTCATCCGCCGGGCGGCGGAATGGAGGTGCGGATAAATCCAGGCATTGCTCTGATCGAGCCAGACGCCGAGATAGCCGTTGTCGCCCCAGCTGGAAGCGGCCGGTTGAATTGTTTGTTGCGTCGAATGGCTGGCGAGAAATGCAGTCGGCGTCGTGAGCAAAAAATCCGGCTCACCGTACCTCTCCCTGCTGGTGAGCCGAAGATCCTGGTGACCGTAAGCGGCTTTCCGAATGAACGACTCGAGAAATCGCGGCCCCTCAAACCACCAATGACCGAACAACTCCGCATCGAACGGAACCACCACAATCGGATCGAATCCCAATGTGCGAAGTTCATCCATCTGGGCGCGACGCACCTCGAAAAAATGCGATGCGTGTGCGTCGGCGGCGCTCTCCGCCCAGGCCGGATCGTAAAGTTCCTTCTCACAATCGCCGCCCGTGATCCGGTGATATTTGATTCCGGAAAATTTCGGCGGGTGCGGTGCAGCTCCAGGCCGGATGTATTCCGGCGGCAGATCGAAACCGATGTCGCGATAAAATTCGCGATAGGCTGGATCGCCCGGATAGCCTTCGGTTGCGCTCCAAACCTGCCGGCTCGAATCGCGATCGCGCGCGAAGGCGGTCGGCCCAGCAGGGGTATAGCAAGGCGCGTAGATGGCGCGGCGCGGGCGCGGCTGCCCAAACATCAATCCATGCGCATCGAGGATGAACCAGCGAAGATTCGCCTCCTGCAGGATTTTTTCCAGGCCCGGCGCGTAAGCACATTCCGGCAGCCAAAATCCCGCGGGATCTGCATCGAACGTCGCCCGGTAAACATCGCAACCGACTTGCACCTGCGTCCGCACTGCTTCGGTTGACTGTTGGAGCAGTGGCAGCAAACCATGCGTCGCCGCCGATGCGATCAATTCCAGGCAATTCGCGTCGCGCAGTTGTCGAAACGCTTCCAGCAGGTCGCCATTCCATTCCTCGGCAAGTCGATGCCGGCAATCGCAAAAACGGCCGTGATAAAATTCCGCAAGCAATCGCAACCGATCATCGTCGCGATTGCGTTCGATTTCGCGCTCGGCGAGATCGATCGAACGATCGAGATATCGGACGTAGCGATCGCACAGCAATTCATCCTGCAGCATCGCGCACAGCGTCGGCGTGACCGTCATGCTGATCTTGAACGGCACTTCGTCGCGGACGAGCCGTTGCATCATGG
>DASXNS010000102.1:0-3237 GCA_036494865.1 Chthoniobacterales bacterium
TCGTCTTTTTAAAAGCGACAAAAAGCAATGCCGGGAAGCGACACTCGACAAAACGGGCGGATTGATTTTCGCCCATCCGATTCAACAGGCGGCCGGGCTCGTTTCTCCGCAGTTGTAGAGGCGCTCGCCGCGGCGAGGCGCCTGTTGTTAGGTTCGACGCTCGGCAGAAGCGCCGCTACACGCGATTACCACCTATGAAACGCGGGATGACCTTCCTTCACTGCAACGAAGGTGCCCCGGCACGTCGCACAAACTTTTTCGTTTGCGCTCAAGGTTCCCTCCACCGTCGCTCGATCAACGGTTGATTCGACAACTTTTGCCGACAAAAAAACCGGCCCGTTTGAGGGTGTAGGCCGTAACAGTTTGATCGCGTAGTCCGCGGTAACAGTGCAGGGCGGATGGTCTGCGCCAGCTTTGTTCATCAATTGCCAGGCTGCGGTCCAATTGCAGTGGCAATCGAGAAGAGTGCCGATGATTCCGCCGTTCAATACACCCGGGAACGCCTCATATTTGGACTGCGGGATCCACTCGGCGACGACTTCTTCTCCTTTCGGGAAGCTGCGAATGCGTAAGCCCTGTGCGTTCGCTGGGCCGCAGCCGAAACACGAATTATTGGGCGCGAATTTTTCCTGGAGCGATCTATTTTCCATTCTAGCGGCGCCCTATCAGCGCCAAAATTAAATAAAGGCCGGCGGTCATAGGCCGCCGCTACAGACTCAATTCATGCGCCGTTTTTCGATCCGCCACCGTACGGGCGCGGCGCCGGCCCCGTGTAAAGCGACAGCGGCCGGATCAAACGATTATTGTCATGCTGCTCGACCACGTGCGCGCACCAGCCGGCAACGCGCGCGGCGGCAAAGATCGGCGTGTTCAGCGCCGGATCGAATTCCAGCATTGTGAACACCGGCGCGGCGTAAAGATCCACATTCGCACACAAATGTTTTTCGCGCTCCATGGTTTGCTCGAGCTTCTCGCAAATCGGAATCCAATTTTCCTTGCCGGTGCGCTTGCCCAGGTCGCGCCCGATCTCGCGCATGACCGGTACCCGCGAATCCCCTTTTTTGTAAACGCGATGACCAAATCCCATGATCTTCGCTTTCTTCGCCAGTTGGTCTTTCAACCAACCCTCAGCGCGATCAGGGCTTTTAATTTCGTCGAGCATTCGCATCGATTGTTCATTCGCGCCACCGTGCAACGGTCCTTTTAAGGCGGCGCATGCGCTCGTCACCGCCGCGTAAATATCCGCCAGAGTCGATGCCGTCACCCGCGCAGCAAAGGTCGAAGCATTGAATTCATGATCGGCGTACAAAATGAGGATCGTGTCCATCATTTGGATTTGCCAGTCCTGCGGAACTTCACCGCGCAATTTGTAGAAAAGATTCCCCGCCAGGGTCAGATCCTCCCGCTCCGGTAGCGGGGATTTGCCGTGCGCGATGCGATAGCCATCCGTGATTAAGGTCGAAACCTTCGCGATTAATCGAATCGATTTGCGAATGTTGGCCGCATGCGAATGGTCGTTCAGCTCTGGATCGAACGCCCCCAGCATCGACACGCCCGTGCGCAGCATGTCCATCGGATGCGCCTCTTTCGGCATTAATCGCAGCGCATCCAGCACCTGCTTCGGCAGCATGCGAGCCCTCGCAATTTCGGAGGTAAACTTACTGAGCTCCTCTACATCCGGCAGTTCGCCGTTAAGCAAGAGATACGCTACTTCCTCGAAACTCGCTTTCTCCGCCATCTCGTGGATGTCGTAGCCGCGATACATCAGGCCAGCGTTCGGATCGACCCAGCAGATTTGCGTCTCGCCGGCGATCACGCCGGCGAGGCCCGGACTGTAAGCTTGTTTGGTTTCTTTAGTTGCCATCGTTGTTCCCTCCCACCGTGCTAGCACGCCTTTCCGTCAATCCGAGCGGAGCAAAGCAGATTCGAAGAACTCCGTAGCGTGACCTCGCAGTTTTCGCAACGGGATTCCTCGCTCCGAGCCGGAGTAGCAATTTCGTTCGGAATGACTCCCATTAGGAACGATACCCAGTCCACGAATCTCCGCGCGGATCGTAATCGAGCAAATGGTAAAGCTCGTCCCGCGTCTGCATTTTCTCCAGCCAATCTCGCTGATGCCCGCGCGTTTTCAGATGGCGCAAAAATTCCGCCGTCGCTTTCATGGAGACTCGAAATGCGCTTTGTGGAAAGATGACCATCCGATAACCCAGCTCGCGCAATTCATCGAGTGAGAGCAAAGGCGATTTGCCGAATTCGGTCATATTCGCCAGCAGCGGGACCCTCATTTCCTTGGCGAAATCGCGAAACTCTTCTTTCGTTTGCAACGCCTCAGGAAAAACCGCATCGGCGCCGGCAGCGACGTAAGCCTGCGCCCGCTTCACCGCGCCCCCGAAATTTTCAATCGCTCGTGCATCCGTCCGCGCAATCAATAGAAAGTCCTTATCGCGTTTTGCCGCCACTGCCGCAGCGATCTTTTCCTCCATGTCGGCTGATACGATCAGCGATTTTCCGGCAAGGTGTCCGCACCGTTTGGGAAATTCCTGGTCCTCCAGATGACAACCGGCCAACCCGGCGCTTTCCAATTCATAAATCGTCCGGGCTGCGTTCTCTGCGCCGCCGAATCCGGTGTCGGCATCGACAATCGCCGGAATTTTCACCGTCTTCGCGACGAGTCCCGCCAACATCGCGACCTCAGTCAAGGTGAGCAACCCGATATCCGGCAATCCTGCGGTGCAATTCGCCAGTCCCGCGCCGCTGATATAAACTGCATCAAATCCGGCACGTTCCACCTGCCGTGCGATCGACGCGTTCGGCACTCCGGGCATCGCGACGCAGTCTTTCGCGATCAATTGGCGCAATCGTGCTGCCTTTGTCATTTCAATTCGCAACAGATCATATTCTTTCGCTAGGGCGAGACTCAGTCGAGCCATCGCGTTGACCACGGCTCCGCAGAGCGTCGCCCTACAAAAATGAGCGAACTTTGTTCATCACGGCATCCGCAATAGTTTCATCAGATGAGACACACCACTTTGCTGGTCGAGCGACCAGGCCTGGTCCAAAATTTTTGCGGAATGATCCCGTCCCAGCGCCGGCGCGACAAGATGCAAAAATTTTCGCTCCAGCTCGACATCCGAGACCGGGTTTTTCGCGTTGCCCAGCGGATCATCGACCCGCTTGGTCAAAGTGCGGCCATCTTTCAACGTCACATGCACGATGTTCGCAACCGCCCCTGGATAA
>DASXNS010000103.1:0-3891 GCA_036494865.1 Chthoniobacterales bacterium
TCACAGCGCCGATCTGGTGAATGCGTTCGCGGCTTTCATCGGCGGCCCTCGGGCGGGGGAAGTTTATAACATCGGCGGCAGCCGCGATTGCAATTGCTCCATGCTTGAGGCGATAAATCTCTGCGAAGAAATTAGCGGCCGGCGCCTAACGTGGAAATACGATGAGGACAATCGGATCGGCGATCATATCTGGTGGATCAGCGACGTGCGGAAGTTTCAGGGGCATTATCCCGGTTGGAAATTTCGTTACGACCTGCGCGAAATTCTCCAGGAAATTTACGGCGCGTTGGTCCAGACGCAGCCCGCCTAACGAGCAGTAGCGGCTAATATTCCTCGCCTACTTCTTTCGGCTCGGGGGCGACGCGGTCCTCGATTCCGTAGACGTGGAACATGACAGCGAACCAATAAATCGGAATGAGCCCGAGGCCGAAACCAGCGGTCGCGGTCGCGGCGAGGGCGCCGAGAAGAATGGCGGCAAACGCTCCGATCACAAAAAAAAGGCCGAGCAGTTTGTAGCCCTTGTAGACGTGGCCCAAGCCCGGCACCACGCTCAATAAAACCGCCACCAGATCGCTCGCTTTGCCTTCCGCGGTCTGCGTGTCGGGAGCGCGCACCCAATCGCAGCGGTCGCAGTTTTCCGCATCTTTGGGCAGAACATGTCCGCAGAGCGGGCAGATCATCGTGTCGGCGGAAACGGGCGGTTCAGAACTGGGCGCGTCGGTATATTCCAAAATCTTCTCCGGGATGAATCGAGAACCAACCGTCACAACACGGAAAGATTTCGTCAAGCTTTGGATTGAGGAGGGCATCCGGGAAAAATGGCATATCCGGCAAGATGCCGAATGGAGCGGGCGGGAAGCCCGCGCTCCCCAATCTGCGCGTGCAAAACTTCTTTCGCCCGGCTAATCATCTTCCGGTGCCTCAACTGAATCAGCTCGTCGATTATTGCGATGATCTTCTCCGCATCCGCGACATCCCGGACTGGCCGAATGCGCTGA
Organism: Chthoniobacterales bacterium; assembly: GCA_036494865.1. Lineage (GTDB taxonomy): Bacteria > Verrucomicrobiota > Verrucomicrobiia > Chthoniobacterales > UBA10450 > AV80. The sequence continues at coordinate 999 of DASXNS010000103.1, forward strand.
ACGGTTTGCAGATCGAAAACTCGGGCGCTGCCAGCAAAATCGGCGCTGCAGTGGATGCTTCCCCGCGCGCGATCGACGCTGCGATCGAGCATGGAATTAATTTCCTCATTGTGCATCACGGCCTGTTCTGGCCGGGCCTGCAACCCATCGCCGGCGTGAGGCGGCGTCTGCTCGAGCGCGCTTTCCAGCACGATCTTGCTCTCTACAGCGCGCATCTTCCGCTCGATTTGCATTCTGTTCTGGGCAACGGCGCGCAACTCGCGAAGGCGCTGGATTTGGAAGACACGACGCCGTTCTTTGAATACAAGGGAGAACGCATCGGCCTAAGAGCGGACGCGCAAATTCCGCGAGTGGAACTGGCTCGCCGACTCGAGCACTCGTTAGGCGGGCCGGTGAAAATGTTCGCCGCCGGTCCGGAAGAAACGGGAGCGATCGGGTTGATCACCGGCGGCGCGGGCGGGGAAATTTATGCGGTCGCGCGTGAAGGAATCGACACTTTCATCACTGGAGAAGGGCCGCATTGGACTGCGATCGCGGCGGAGGAATTAGGGATCAATCTTTTGCTCGGCGGTCATTACGCCACCGAGACTTTCGGCGTGAAAGCTCTCGCGGCCCATCTTTCCCAGCGATTCGATCTGCCTTGGGAATTCCTGGATTGTCCAACCGGATTGTGAGGCCCTGATGGAAGGGCTTTATGTTTGCGTTGGCCTATTGGCGATCATCGCACCGCTGTTGCTCGTTGTCATCGGGACGGTCGAGTTGCACAAACTCAAGGTGGCTGTTCGCGATTTGCTTCGTCGCGTCGCGGAACTGGAAATCCGGTCTGCTGAGGTGGTGGCCAGGCCTCCTAACATACCGGCTGCAGTAACAACGGCTGCTCCAACTGTCGTTCCCGTCGTTCCACCGCCCCTCCCATCGCAACCTGCAATTCCTGTGCATCTCGCACCGGCAACGCCGCACCAACCGCCTCCGCCGATTGATTGGGAAGCTTTTTTTGGAGTAAAACTTTTCGCCTGGATTGGCGGTTTCGTTCTTTTTCTCGGGATCGTGTTCCTCGTCAAATATTCCTTTGAGAACAATCTCATCACGCCGGTAATGCGGGTTGCGATCGGGACGATCCTCGGGATTGGCCTCATCGTTACCGGCTGGCTCACCGCGACGCGACGCTACCGGGTCTCCGGACAAAGTCTGTGCGCGACCGGCATTCTGGTTCTCTACGGAAATATTTTTGCAGCGCATGTCTTCTACCATTTGATCGCGCTCGTTCCTGCATTCGCTTCAATGGCAGTCGTTACCGCTGTCGCGTTTTTCCTTGCGATCCGCATGGACGCGCAAGTCATCGTCGTGCTCGGTCTCCTCGGCGGATTTTTCACTCCGGTCCTTCTCTGGACTGGCGTCGATAATCCGATTGCACTCTTCGGTTACATCGCCGTTTTGAATATCGGGATTGGGGCGGTAGCGCTGCGACGACGCTGGGATTATCGCGTCGCGCTCGCGGCAGCCGGCACGGTGCTGATGCAGTTTGCCTGGGTTGGCAATTTCTTCGATGAATCGAAGGCAAATATTTCGGTCGGGATCTTTCTCGGATTTGAAGCGCAATTTTTCGCGATTTTCGTTTTTCAACGCCGCACCCTTCCCACTTCGAATTGGACAGCGCGCGCCGCCATCGCTCTCGGCTTTTCTGCTTTGGCCTGGGGTTTTTTTCTTCTCGGTTATCCGGAACTCGGGCAGCGGCCCGGGTTCCTTTTCGCGTTTATTTTCGTGGCGGAGGCCGGTTTGCTCGGGCTCGCTCTTCTGCGTCCCAAACCAACCCAGATTGTGCCGGCCGCCGGCGCGATCGTCTTCTTTTTCCTCGCACTCTGGACCGCGAAATATCTGAGCGATGCGCTCCTCTGGTGGGGACTGGGCGGCTACGTGCTCTTCGCGGTCGCACACGCCGGGTTCGCCGTCTGGCCGAGATTGCTCGCGGATAAGTCGAAGAGCGCGGAATGGAAAACCTATCTGCCATTGCTCTCGCTCGGCTTGATTTGGATTTGCGTCGCGAAAAACCAAACGTCCTCCGCGGTCTGGCTTTGTCTTCTTGTTCTCGATTTCATTGCGGTCGGCTTGGCGTTTGCGCGCCGTTCTCTCGCCGCGATCGCGACGGCATTGCTTCTGACTTTTTTCGCGGCGTTTCTTTGGATCTCAACCGGCCCGGCGGATTTGGATTTGGGAGAATTCCTAGTCGTCGCGGCCGGCTCCGGCACCTTCTTTTTCGCGACGTCGCTCTTCGCCGCGCGAAAATTCTTTCCCGAATCCGAGAATGTTAAGCGGAATATTCCGGCGCTGGCCGCTTCGCTCCCGTTTCTGCTCTTGCTCGCCGCGATCGCGAAATTGCCGGTTGTAAATCCAACGCCGTTCTTCATCACAGCGTTTTTTCTCTCGGTCCTTCTGCTCGGTCTCGGAGTCGTCGGACGGACGAGTTGGATCGCGCTGGTGGCGCTCGTTTTCTCGTGGGCCGTGGAAAACCAATGGCAAATCTTGCACTTCACCAGCAGCTCCGCCGCCATCGCGCTCGGATGGGAGCTTGCTTTTTTCCTTCTCTTCTTCGGCTTTCCTTTTTTCACGATGGAAGAACGCAAGCCACTTCCGTGGGCCGTCGGCGCGCTTTCGGGTCCTCTCCAATTCATTTTGCTCGACCAAATTATCACGAAGGTTTTTCCCCATTTGCAAAATGGATTCACACCGGCTGCATTCGTTATTCCTTATGCCGCCGGCACGCTGTTTTTGATCAAAAGGAGGCAAGCGGAGCCAGCCTCGGGCGATGCGCGGCTCGCCTGGCAGGGTGGCGTGATGCTTCTCTTCGTCAGCCTGGTTTTCCCCATCCAGTTCGATCGCGAGTGGATTACGCTCG
>DASXNS010000104.1:0-2618 GCA_036494865.1 Chthoniobacterales bacterium
ATGCTCTGCTTCACTCCAAAACGGCGAACTGGTTTCGCAGTATCGGTCGTTTCGTAAACGTAAATGGGCATCGTGAATTTACTCCGCCGCGCGTGATTGCTCTTTCGGTTGGGCTGGTTTCGCAGTCGATTCTTTATCGGATTCCATCCACTCGGTGTGAAACACGCCGGGCTTGTCGATTCGCTCGTAGGTGTGCGCGCCGAAGAAATCGCGTTGGGCTTGGAGCAGATTCGAAGGCAGGCGCGCGGAGCGATAACTATCGAAATAAGCGAGTGACGCGCTGAAGGCGGGCGCGGCCACGCCGTGCTTGACCGCGGCGGCGACTGCAACGCGCCAGTTATCCTGGGTGCGTTCGATGATGCCGGTGAAATATTGATCGAGGAGCAAATTATGGAGCGAGGGATTACGTTCGTAAGCTTCCTTGATTCGATCCAGAAATTTTGCGCGAATGATGCAGCCGCCGCGCCAGATCGTGGCGATGTCGCCGAAATTCAAATTCCAATGCGAACCCGCGCTGGCCGCGCCGAGAAGCTCCATCCCTTGGGCATAGGAAACGATCTTCGAGGCGTAAAGTGCATCGCGCACCGATGCGACCAACTCATCCCGTTTCCCGGTAAACTTCGGCACCTTCGGTTGCGGCAGAACTTTCGACGATTCAACCCGCTCCTGTTTCCGCGAGGAAATCACCCGCGCTTCCACGGCGGCGTTGATCGTGGAAATCACGACCGATTGGCTGAGCGCCGACTGCAATGTCCAGAGACCGGTGCCTTTTTGGCCGGCTTTATCGAGAATGACATCGACGAGCGGTTTTCCAGTCTCGGGATCGATCTTGCGAAAAATCTTCGCGGTGATTTCGATGAGATAACTATTCAGGTCGCCCTTGTTCCATTCGGCAAAAATATCGGCCAGCTCTTTCGCCTCGAGTCCGGTCACATCTTTCAGGATCGCATAAGCCTCGCAGATCAACTGCATGTCGCCGTACTCGATGCCGTTGTGCACCATCTTAACGTAATGGCCCGCCCCATCAGGACCCATGTAACGACAGCAGGGTTCACCATCGACTTGCGCCGCGATCTTGCGAAAAATCGGCGCGATTATTTCCCACGACTCGCGCGAGCCACCGGGCATGAGCGACGGGCCTTTGAGCGCGCCTTCTTCGCCGCCGGAAACTCCGCAGCCGACGAAATGGAGACCGCGCCCTTCTAAATCTTTGCAGCGGCGCTGCGTATCGGTGAAAAGAGAATTGCCACCGTCGATGATGACGTCCCCTTTTTCGAGCAGAGGCGCGAGTTGATTAATGACCGCATCGACCGGCGCGCCGGCTTTCACCATGATCATCGCTTTGCGCGGCCGCTTGAGAGCGCCGACGAATTCCTCCATCGTGTGGGCCGGCTGAATATTTTTTCCTTTCGCTTTTCCGGCCGCGAATTTGTCGGTCACTTCGGTGGTGCGATTGAAAACCGCCACGGTGAATCCTTTCGATTCCAGGTTGAGGACGAGATTTTCGCCCATGACAGCCAGGCCGATCAGCCCAATATCACATTGATTCATGCTCATTTTAGTATCTCCTTGGTCACGCCCGGATCGGCGGCAGGAGCGACTCTATCCGATTGCAATAGCGCATGGCAATTTCCGTTTGCGAAGTTTTGATCAGAGAATCGCCGCTCGATTTACCGGCGCAGAAAAACAATCCGGCCGCGGGTGCGATTGTCGATTTTTGGGGGGTGGTGCGGGCGCTGGAAGACGGACACGAAATCAGCGGGATCGAATACGAAGCGCATCTGCGGATGGCGGAACATCAAATGCGAGTTCTGGCTGAAACGGCGCTGCAGAATTTTCGCGCGACTCGAATAGTCATTCATCATCGGGTCGGATTTGTTGCGGCCGGCGAAGCATCTGTGGTTGTGCGAGTGGAAAGCGGTCATCGCTTTGCTGCCTTCAGCGCGAGCCAATGGATCATGGAGGAATTGAAACGGACCGTGCCGATTTGGAAACGTCCGATTTTCAAGGAAGCCAAAGAGGAAACGACTGCGGATTCTTCATCGCTGCGCAAATGAACTGGGCGAATCGCTTAACAGTCAGCCGGCTGATCTTGACGATTCTTTTTGTTGCGGCTCTCGATTCCAGCTGGGGCTACGGACGCACCGCGGCGCTGATTATTTTTTTGATCGCGGGCGTCACCGATTTTTTCGACGGCGAAATCGCGCGGCGCTACGGATCGGTCACTAACTTCGGGAAGTTGATGGATCCGCTGGTGGATAAAATCATGATGGCGGCGGCGTTCATTTCGCTGGTGCCGCTGAAGGCAATTCCGGCCTGGGCCGCGACGACAGTGGTGGCGCGCGATTTCCTGATCACGGGTTTGCGGTTGATCGCGAGCGCGCAGGGAAAAATTTTGCCGGCGGAACGTCTCGGAAAACACAAGACCTCCTGGCAGATTATCACCGTGGTTTTTTTTCTGGTGCTGCTTTCGGTGCGCGAACTGAAATATGCCTCCGGTGAAAATGATTGGTGGTTCCGCGCCTGGCATCAGGGCGGCCGTCTTTTGGTTTGGATCGCGATCGGCTTCACGGTTTATTCCGGCCTGCGCTATGCGTGGCGCCACCGCGATGTGATCG
>DASXNS010000105.1:0-2205 GCA_036494865.1 Chthoniobacterales bacterium
TCCGCAACTACACCCGGAAGCAATGGGGCCTCGATCCCTCGGAGCTGGACGCGCAGGTGGCCGCACGGATTCCGGTTCGTTCAAACCGCGACGATCGCTACTTCACCGATCAATTTCAGGCGATGCCGAAACGCGGGTTCACCCGGCTTTTCGAAAACCTGCTCGATCATCCGAACATTTCGATCCTGCTGAACACCGATTATCGCGAAATCGCGGACGAGATCCCGTACCGCAAAATGATTTATACCGGACCGATCGATGAGTTCTTCGATCTTCGCTACGGCAAATTGCCTTATCGCTCCCTGGAATTTCGGCATGAGACACACGATCGCGAGCGGTTCCAACCCGCCGCAGTCGTCAATTATCCGAACGAACACGCCTACACGCGGATCACTGAATTCAAATACCTCACCGGTCAGGAACATCGCAAGACGAGCGTCGTCTATGAATTTCCGCAGGCCGAAGGCGATCCCTACTATCCGATCCCGCAGGCAGCGAACGCGGCCATTTACAAAAAATATCGCGAGCTGGCGGAGGCGACGCCGAACGTGCGCTTCGTCGGGCGGCTCGCTACCTACAAATATTACAACATGGACCAGGTGATCGCGCAGGCGCTCACAGTCTACAAACATATCGCGGGCGCGAGTGCGCCGAAGGAACTCACCGATGGAAACGGCCACACAACGAAGACTCCAGCTTTGGGGCGGAGTGGAATGCACAGTCAACCGCGTCGGCGACAGGTTTTTTAATCAACTCGAACGGAGCGGGCATTGGGAACGCGAGAGCGATCTCGATCGCTTTGCCGATCTGGGGATTCGCACGTTGCGCTTTCCGGTCTTGTGGGAACTCCTCGCCCCCGGCTCACCCGATGAAATTGATTGGGCCTGGACCGATGCGCGGCTGGAGCGCGCGCGCGAGCTGGGAATCCGGCCCATCGCGGGCTTGCTCCATCACGGCAGCGGACCGCGCTACACGAATTTATTGGACCCGGCTTTCCCCGAAAAGTTTGCGCAGTATGCCCGGGTCGTGGCGGCGCATTATCCATGGATCGATGCCTTCACGCCGATCAACGAGCCGCTGACGACGGCGCGCTTCAGCGCGCTTTACGGTCATTGGTATCCGCACGCGCGGGATAATTTGAGCTTCGCCCGCGCGCTGCTCGCGCAATGTCGCGCCACCGTTCTGGCGATGCGCGCAATCCGCGAGGTGAATCCGGGCGCCGCGCTGGTCCAAACCGAAGACTTCGGAAAAACTTTCAGCACTCGGCTGTTGCGTTATCAGGCCGAATTCGAAAACGATCGACGCTGGATCACCTGGGATCTTTTGTCGGGAATGGTTAGCCGCTCTCACCCGATGTGGAGTTATTTCCGGTGGGCCGGAATTTCTGAGCGGGAAATCGAAATCTTTTCGTGCGAATTCTGCGTACCCGACATGATCGGCGTAAATCATTATGTGACGAGCGAACGTTTTCTCGACGAAAACATCGCAGCGCACCCGCCTGAAAGTTGGGGCGGCAACGGGAAACATCGCTACGCCGACATCGCGGCCGTGCGTTCCGATCTGTCCGAACTTGCTGGCGCGAAAAATCTGTTGCAGGAAATTTGGGAGCGCTATGCAACACCGATCGCGGTGACCGAAGCGCATCTTGGTTGCACGCCTGACGAGCAGATCCGGTGGTTTGTTGAAATCTGGGAGGCGGCCACGCGCGCCCGTGAAGAGGGCGCCGATATCCGCGCTGTCACGAGCTGGGCGCTTCTTGGCTCGTTCGATTGGAACAGCCTCGTGACTCGAGAAGACAATTATTACGAAGCGGGTGTCTTCGATATTTTCGACGGTGAGCCGCGGCCGACGATGCTCGCGGAGATGATTCGCGAATTAGCGGCCGGAGGGGATTTCGGTCATTCACTTTTGTCCGAGCCCGGTTGGTGGCGGCGTGAATCGCGTTTCGTGCGCCAGTGCGCGTGATGCGCCGAAGGCTTCCCGCCGATTCCCTCGCGGTCTGCGCGCTTCCGGATGACAGGGCGGAGGACGCGGGTGATTCTGCGCGGTGCAAAGTGCATCCGGATATGCGCCCGGTCGTGTCGAGCTGCTCGGCAATCACACTGATTACAATCAGGGCGTTGTTCTCGCCGCGGCAATCGATCGCGGCTTAACTGTTAGAGGCAAGCAGCGCGCGGACCGAACTATTAGTCTCGCTTCGACGCT
>DASXNS010000106.1:0-8900 GCA_036494865.1 Chthoniobacterales bacterium
CGAAATGCCGGAAGTGACGATGGTGCGGACAGAGCGGGCCAAGAAACAACTGCAAGTCGATCGCCTGGTGAAATTCAAAAAGAAGAGTGCCGAGAAAGCGAAGCGCGCCCTCGATAAGCTGGCTGCAGTAGTCGAGCGCGGTGAGAATTGTTTCCCGACCTTGATCGAGACGGTGGAGGTCTGCTCGTTAGGCCAAATCACCGGCCGGCTCCAGGAAATCGTCGGTCATTTTCGACCGATGGTGTAGGGTACTTCTGCGCGATCCGCCCAAAGGCAAATCTCGCGAGCGACTTTGTTTTGCGCGCCAAGCTGAATTCAAATTGTGAGCATCAGGCCGCACGTTATGCTGCGCGCAGTGATGGCTTCTGTGCCAATAGACGCTGGGGCGAGTGCGCGTAGTCGAATCGCGTGGCGGCTCCTGCCGTTTCTTTTTCTCCTCTACGTCGCGAATTATCTCGACCGCACGAACATCGCCTTCGCGACGCTGCGAATGAAAGGAGACCTGGGTCTAAGCGATTCAGTTTTTGGCACAGCGAGCGGGATTTTTTTTATCGGCTATCTCGGGCTGCAAATCCCCGGGGCGCTGCTGGTGGAACGCTGGAGCGCCCGGCGCTTATTGGCGCTGACCCTAATCACGTGGGGCGCACTAACCACTCTCACCGGTTTTGTGCGCACGCCGCTGGAACTTTACGGCGCGCGTTTCCTGCTCGGCGCAGCCGAGGCAGGGTTTTTTCCCGGCGTCATTGTTTACCTTTCCCACTGGTTCATTGATCAGGACCGGGCCAAGGCGGTGGCGCGATTCATGTCCGCAATTCCAATCGCCTACATTCTGGGGGGACCTCTTGCCGGTGCAATTCTCGGCATTCACTGGTTAGGCCTTCCCGGGTGGCGATGGCTTTTCCTGTTGGAAGGCGTGCCGGCGATCTTGCTCGGAATCACGACGCTATTCTTCCTGCCTGATCGGCCTAACGAAGTCCGGTGGTTGGATGATGACGAACGCGAATGGCTAACAAATCGCCTCGCGGAAGAGCGACGCGCCAAGCCGAACGTTGAGCGGACCACGGTTTGGCAGGCGCTCCGAAATCCATCCGTTTTGCTGCTGACCGCCGGACTCTTTTTCACCTATACCGGAGGCTACGCGCTCTGGTTTTGGTTTCCGACGATGCTCCAGCGTCTAAGCGGATGGACCGACGTTCAGCGCATCGGCCGGATGGGCGCCATCCCGTTTCTGGCCGGATTGATTGGCATGCTCGCGTTGGGTTGGAACTCGGACCGCACCCGCGAGCGACGATGGCATTTCGCCATTCCTCAGCTCACGGCGGCACTGGCCTTGAGCGCCTGGTTTTTTCTTCCGGCGTCAAATGTGGTCCTGATGGTGGTCTTCGCTCTTGTCGTTTTCGGAACGGTCGCTTACCTGCCCGCATTCTGGGCGCTTCCATCAGCATTCCTGACCAGCTCGGCCGCAGCGGCCGCAGTTGGGTTCATCAACTGCGTGGCCAGCATCGGGGGCTTTTTCGGACCGAAAGTAATCGGCGAATTGAGTCAGCGCAGTGGAGGTTCGTTCCGCGGTGCATTTGTTTTCATGATCGCCTGCTGGACGATCGCGTCGATTCTCGTGTTGCTTTGCCCGCGCCAACGCGCGGCCTGAAATGCGCAAGAGGATGGTTCACGGCGTCGAAGTCAATGGCGCCCAGGTCGATGACGAGACGCGCTGCGCCCACTATGACGAGGCGCGCGATATCATCGCAATCAAGTTCAAGTGCTGCGGAAATTGGTTCTGCTGCCGCGAATGTCACGACGAGCTGGCGCGGCATGAAGCCATCGTTTGGCCGAAAGAAGAATTCGATGCGCCCGCCGTTTTATGCGGCGCTTGCGGACGCCAATTTACCATCCGCGAGTATTTCGATTGCGACTCAGCTTGTCCGAATTGCCGCCGGCAGTTTAATCCTGGCTGCGCGAATCATCGTCACCTCTACTTCGAGTCGTAACGTGGCGACTAACTCTTGAGCGCGACTTCGAATGGCGTGCCGGTCTTGCTCCGAACATCGTCGACGGTCACGCCGGGATGTAATTCGGTCAGCACCAGCCCGCCGCCTTTCTTCACCTCAAATACGGCGAGGTCTGTGATGATCAGATTCACGACGCCGAGCCCGGTGATGGGCAGCGTGCATTCTTTCAAAATCTTCGGACTGCCATCCCTGGCGCAATGCTCCATCACCGCCACCACCCGCTTCACCCCGGCGACGAGGTCCATCGCGCCACCGGGGCCTTTGACCATTTTACCGGGAACCATCCAATTCGCGATGTCGCCTTTGTCCGTCACCTCGAAGGCGCCGAGAATGGCGAGATCGATGTGTCCGCCACGAATCATCGTGAAGGAGTCGGCGCTCGAGAAAAAAGCGGAGCCCGGCCTCGTCGTGATGGTTTGCTTGCCGGCGTTGATCAGGTCGGCGTCCACCTCGTCCTCGGTCGGGAAGGGCCCGATGCCGAGCAGGCCGTTCTCGGATTGCAACGTGACGTTCATGCCTTCGGGAATGTAATTCGCCACCAGCGTCGGAATGCCAATGCCGAGGTTCACGTAATAGCCGTCGCGCAATTCCTGCGCGGCGCGTTTCGCCATCAACTCGCGGATCGGATTTTCTTTTTTCGCCGCGGAGCTGCCTTGCACGGTGCGAAATTCGATTCGTTTTTCGTACTTCGCGCCCTGGAGAATGCGGTCCACGAAAATGCCCGGCGTGTGAATCTGATCGGGATCGAGCTCGCCGATCTCGACCAGTTGCTCGACCTCGGCCACGCAAACCTTGCCGCAACTGGCGATCATCGGGTTGAAGTTCCGCGAGGTTTTTCGAAAAATGAGATTGCCCGATTTGTCGCCCTTCCACGCTTTCACGAGCGAGATTTCTGCCGTGATTCCGGGTTCGAGTACATATTCCTTTCCGTCGAAAATTTTCGTCTCCTTCCCTTCGGTCAGTTTGGTGCCGAAGCCGGTGCGAGTATAAAACCCCGGGATACCTGCGCCGCCCGCGCGTAATCGTTCCGCGAGTGTTCCCTGCGGAATGAGTTCGAGATCGAGCTCGCCGCTCAGGACCTGGCGCTCAAATTCTTTGTTCTCGCCGACGTACGACGCCATCACTTTCTTGACCTGGCGAGTACTGAGCAGAACTCCCATGCCGAAACCATCCACGCCGGCGTTGTTCCCGACGATAGTGAGGCCCTTCACTCCGCTGTCGTGCAGGGCTGCGATGAGATTTTCCGGAATGCCGCACAGCCCAAATCCACCGGCAGCGATCGTCATGTTGTCGTGGAGCAGACCGTCAAGCGCAGCGGTGGCGTTGGAGTAAACTTTGCTCATGTGGAGAGAAACTTAATCATGAATTAGGTGGATGAGCACGCAGGAGAAGCGCAGCACCTTCCGATGGTTGAACCGGTCCCAGATTGCTGCGCGATGAAGTCGAATGTCGGGTGCCAGACCAACTCACCCCACCGAACTGAGATTGCGACATCGGCACAGTTTGCGGTTCCGATCTCGCATTCGCAAGTCGGCGCGCACCATTTCAGACCACAAGGGAGCGCGGGCAAAGATGCCGGCGCTCCCTTGCTGATGCTGATTTCATCGGCAAATTGTTTCACTTTTTCTATGGCTACCTCGCTCGCTCACCAACTCGCCAACTTCGCTGCCACACTTCGCTACGAAGATCTCTCGGAGGCGGTGGTGCATGAAGTAAAGCGGCGGGTGATTGATTCGTTAGGCTGCGCGCTCGGCGCCTGGAAGGAGGAGCCATGCGCGATCGCGCGGAACGTCGCTTCCGAATTCTCGGCGAAAAATGGCGCGACGATTATCGGCACCGATCACCAGGCGCCGGCGGACTGGACCGCGTTCGCGACCGGCTGCTGCATTCGTTATTTCGATTACAACGACACTTATCTTTCTAAAGAGCCGGCGCATCCGAGCGACAACATCGCGGCCGCGCTCGCTGTCGCAGAAAGCGTCAGCGCCAATGGCCGCGAATTCATCACCGCAATTGCGCTAGCTTACGAAGTGCAATGCCGCTTGTGCGACGCCGCCAGCATCCGCGCGCGAGGGTGGGACCATGTGACTTACGGGGCGTTTTCCACCGCGCTGGCTTCGGCGAAATTGATGAAGCTCGATCCGGAAAAAACGCGGCACGCAGTGAACATCGCTGGCGTCGCCTGCGCGGCGTTGCGGCAGGCCCGGGTGGGAGAGTTGTCGCATTGGAAGGGTGTCGCTTTCGCCAACGCCGCGCGCCACGGAGTTTATTCGGCGTTGCTCGCCCGCGCCGGAATGACCGGGCCTGCGCCGATATTCGAAGGCCAGATGGGTTTCGAAAAAGAGCTCGGCGTCTCGCTGGGCGATGTAGGCGAAAAATTCAAAGGCGCGCCGGCCATGATTTTGAACACGAGCATCAAGTATTGGCCGGCGGAATATCACAGCCAGAGCGCGATCGAAGCAGCGCTTTTCCTGCGCACTCAGATTGGAGATCTGTCACTAATCAAAAACGTCGTGATCGAGAGTCACGATGCCTCGGTGGACATCATCGGAAGCGAGCCGGAGAAATGGAAACCGGAGACCCGTGAGACGGCCGATCACAGTTTGCCCTACATCACTGCGATCGCGCTGATCGACGGCGAAGTGACCGAGAAACAGTTTCAGCCGGAGCGTTTCATGGATACCAGGATTTGGAAATTCCTGGAGAGCGTGAAAGTCGTGCGCAACGCGGAGCTGAGCGCAATGTATCCGGGAGCGGTCGCTAATATTGTCCATGTCGAATTGAACGATGGGCGGAAGCTGACCAAGCGGGTCGATTATCCGCTCGGGCACGCGAAAAATCCGCTGAAGGATTCGGAGGTGGAAGGGAAATTCAAATTTCTTGCCGCACCGGTGTTAGGCGAACCGGCGGCAGACAAAGTGATCGAGCACACCTGGAAACTCGAAAGCGCTTCCGGCATCGACGAATTGATGCGGCTCGTAAAAATTCCGGCCTAACGAATGCAATCGAAGGCCGCAATATTTCGCGCCGCAATCGCCAAAGGTTGTATTGCGATGCCGGGCGTGCCGAACGCGGCGCTCGCACGCCAAGTGGAGCGCGCGGGATTTTCGGCCGTCTATATCAGCGGCGCCGGCCTGGCCAACGCTACTGCCGGCCTGCCCGATATCGGCTTGCTTACGCTGACGGAAGTCGCGCAGCTCGCCGGCTATATCGCGCACGCGGTGAAAATCCCGGCCCTGGTGGATGCGGACACTGGGTTTGGCGGAGCGGAAAGTGTCGCGCGCACGATCTTCGAACTGGAGCGGGCCGGATTGGCGGGTTGTCATATCGAAGACCAGGAATTTCCGAAACGCTGCGGTCATCTTGCGGGAAAAACGCTGATCGCGGCGGATGAAATGGCGGAAAAAATCAAAGCTGCGGTCCGCGCGCGCGGCGACAAGGATTTCATGATCATGGCGCGGACCGATGCACGCGCCGTGGAAAGTTTTGACGACGCGGTGAAGCGGGCGCTGCTCTATGTGGAGGCGGGGGCTGACGCGATTTTTCCAGAAGCACTGCAAAGCGCGGAGGAATTCCGGACGTTCGCGCGCGAGCTGAAAGTGCCGCTGCTCGCGAACATGACGGAATTTGGCAAGAGCCCGCTGCTGAGTTTCGAGGAGCTTGAAGGGCTGGGATATCGGATGGTGATTTTTCCGATGAGCGCATTTCGGGTGGCGATGAAAGCGGCCGGTAATTTCTTGCGCGATTTGAAAGAGCAAGGGACGCAGGCGGCGTTGGTGGAAAAAATGCAGACGCGGAAAGAGCTGTATGAACTGCTCGAATACGATCCGGCTGCGGAAAACTGGCCGGGATACGAGGGAGCAGAAAACATCCAACGTGCAAAGCGCAGCGCCCAACGCCCAATTTCAGAGAGCTAATCCGATGGCGTTATTGGACGTTCGCCATTCCTCGTTCATGTTGAAGCTCGCAAGATTCTAACAAGAATCTTAAGAACCTTATGAGCACCGAAACGAAACCTTCTTACAGCCCGGGCCTGGCCGGAGTGGTGGCGGGCGAAACTGAAATTTGCTGGGTGGATCCCAATGCCGGCTTGATGTACCGCGGCTATGACATCCACGAGATGGCGAACAAGGCGAGCTTCGAGGAAGTAGCTTTTCTCCTCTTGAACGGCGAGCTGCCCAGCATCGAGCAACTCGCGACCTTCACCCGTGAGCTCGCGGCAGAACGGGCGGTACCAGAACCGGTTTTGCAAATGCTGCGGTTGATGCCGAAGAACACGCATCCGATGGACATGCTCCGCACTGGTGTGTCGATGATGGCGCCGTTCGATCCCGACCTGAACGATCATTCGCACGCGGCTAATATCCGCAAAGCAATCCGGCTAATCGCGCGCGTCTCGACCCTGGTCACTGATGGCTGGCGAATTTCACAGGGAAAGGAGCCGATCCCGGACAAGCCGGATCTGACGCATGCCGGAAATTTTTTCTATAAATTGACGGGCGGCGTTCCGCAGGATTGGCAAATCCGGATGCTCGACACGATTTACATTTTGTACGCGGACCACGAATTCAACGCTTCCACTTTTGCCGCGCGGGTGACAGCTTCAACGCTGGCCGACATGTACGCGGCGGTGACCTCCGCCTGCGGGACGCTCAAAGGCCCGCTTCATGGCGGCGCAAATGAGGAATCGATGCGAATGCTCGACGACATCAAAACGCCGGACCGGGCCGAGAACTGGTTGAAAACGCAGCTGGCGAAAAAGGCGAAGATCATGGGCTTCGGCCATCGCGTTTATAAGAAAGGTGATTCGCGCGTGCCGATCATGCGCGAGATCGCGCGCGATCTGGGGAAGCGGCTGGGCAAAGAACAGTGGGTGCCGATTTGCGAAAACCTGGAAGCGACGATGGAACGCGAAAAACAACTTTGCGCGAATGTCGATCTCTACGCGGCGCCAGTTTTCACGATGCTGAAATTTCCGCCGGAACTGAACACTCCGATCTTCGCCGTCTCGCGCGTGGCGGGCTGGTGCGCGCACGTCCTCGAGCAGCACGATCACAATCGTCTGATTCGGCCGCGCTCGCTTTATACCGGCCCGCAATTGCGTCCTTATGCGGGCCTCTCCTCCAACGGAGCGAAGTGAATCGATGGCGGCCGCAGAATCGCAATCGCTTCAGGAACACTACGCACCGGCTAACAAATGCTGGGGGTGCGGGCCGGCCAATCCGGAGGGCTTGCGCATCCGCAGTTTTGTCCGCGGCGACGAAGTAGTGGCGGAGTGGAAACCGGAGCCGCGCTACGAAGCGTTTCCCGGTGTGCTCAACGGCGGAATCATCGGCACGCTCCTCGATTGTCACTGCAACTGGACCGCGGCCTGGCATTTGATGAAAAAGGCTGGCGAAGATCATGCGCCCTGCACCGTGACCGCCGATTACGCGATCAAACTTCTGCGGCCGACCCCGACCGATGCGCCAGTGTCGCTCGCGGCCAAAGTCGTCGAATCAAGTGCCGACCGCGCGACGGTGGAAGGCACGCTGACGGCGGGCGGAAAAGTTTGCGCGACCTGCCGCGGGACATTCGTCGCCGTGACAGAAGGTCATCCTGCCTTCCACCGCTGGTAAAAGCGCGATTCCCTTTTAGAAAATCACCTGCATTCGGAGCAGGACTTCGTCGAACTGGTCGGTGCCGAATCGCGGATTCGCCTCGCGAAAATCGGACCAGGTATGGACGTAATCCGCCATTACTTTCACGTTATCGCTGTGAATGTAATAATTGAGACCGCCGGTGATGGAATGAATTCCGTCGTTAGGTAATTGATCCGGGGTCAACTCTTCCCATTTCACGACCGCTTGAAATTTTTTCGGGATCAGGAAATAACTTCCTTGCACGTACCAGCCGTGCGGATCGAAATCGGCGAAAAGTGGCGCAATGCCGCCGACGGTGCGTCCATCCACGTCCTCGTCCAGATACTCCGCGATCAAATCGAACGGCCCCACTTTCAGCCAGGCATCGACGCTCCAGGCATGCCGATCATCCGCGCTCGGCAGCGTGTAAGAGGTGAGCGAACCGTCCGGATTCACTTTCAAATTCAACGACGGCGAGATGTTGGTGCCGGCATCGTCGCTGCTCACCAGATAATCCGCGCCCAGTTTCAAGCTCGCCTCCTGGTCCATGATTTTTCCTTTGAAGGGCAGAAGCTCGATCCGGCCTACACCCATGAAATTGTTATTGTCGTTGTTGTTAAAATTGCGCCCATTGCCGTTAAAGATGCCCGCATAATAAGTCACGAGATCTTTTTGGTCGGGCAGCACATTGGTGAGCGGCTTGCCCCAAAGCATCGCGCCGAGTTGACGTTCAGGCGTGAGCGCTCCGGTCGGAAGACTGCGCTCGATCGTGTAGATGAGCGTATCCGGCGTGAGTTGCTCCAGGCCAAAAGGCGCTTTCCATTGTCCGATCTTGAAATTCATTTCCGGATAACGGTGCCAGTTGATGAATATATCCGTGCCGGAAAATTCGGTCCGATTCGAGTTGGTCACTGTCGTCGTGGCGCCGGTGGCGACGTTTACCGTTCGCAACGCCGTGATCGCCGAATCGCTCTGCTCGAAATCGCCTTCGATCTTGAAATCGAATTGCTCTGCGAAATCGCCCACCAGCGAAATACGGGCGCGGCGGAGACGAATGCGATCCTTCAGCGCCGTCGCCCCGAACCGTCCTTCAAACGCGGAGACATCGCCATCTTCAACGTTGGCCTGGATATAACCGCCGAGAGTCAGTTTGTATTCCGAGCCGCCCGGCTGCACATAAACCGGCGCCTTCTCCTCTGAGAATACCACCGACTTGCCGTCGGTCGCGGTCGGCTTGGCCTCGGTCGAGCCGAGGACCGGCGCGAATGGG
>DASXNS010000107.1:0-3299 GCA_036494865.1 Chthoniobacterales bacterium
TGGGTAATCTATCGCTTTGCGTGTCATCCCGAGTTGGGCAGACAACAAGAGAGGCCAGCGCTGAGCGAAGCAAATGTGGACCCGGCCTATGCAATGGTCGCGTTCTTTGTTTTCAAGGAAACGCGGATTGCAATTGTGAAGTTCTTTCGCCGTCTCAGGATGACAACCGCTTTGAATCGCGAAATGATACATCCCCGACGGTTGACGAGGTTGGAGCGGGCCCATATTCTCGCAGACGATTGGTGAGGTGGCTGAGTGGTCGAAAGCAGCGCTTTGCTAAAGCGCCGTACCTCAAAAGGGTACCGAGGGTTCGAATCCCTCCCTCACCGTTTCGTGGTCGGCCTTACCGAAAACGATCCGGCGGCGCGGTACTTTCCTCTTCGCTTTCGCGCTCGGCCCCGGCCTTGGCCCGCTCGACTCGAACATTGTGGTGCTTCGATTTTTCCGCAGACTCGCTCTCATCCCCCGCAATAAACCGCGGCAAACGCGAGCCGGTTTGCGCCGGTATTATGCGACGGTGCAGGCGCTGGCTCGTCCCGGATTTCGAAGCGCAGCCGGTACCCATAAGGGCGAAACAAACGGCGACGAAGATGGCGAGAAAGCGGTTATCCATAAAAAAATCCTTCGCCGTGAGCGAATCATGATCCGAGCGCGACGGCAAGAATAACCTCGCTCTTTCCCGATTGAGCTGCCTCGGTTCGGCGATGGCAAACTTCGCCCCATGTTTGGTGTTGAACCGGAGATGGAACGCATTACTATCCGCATCCCCATGACCGGCGCGCACTTATTTCGAATGGCGATTGCTCTTTCCGTGATCGCGTTTTGCACCGGGTGCGCGGAGATTCAAACGGCGCAAAAGTCCGCGATCGATGCACTCAAGACGGCCGCTGCGGCTCCATTTCCCGAGCGCGCTTATTGGAAGGACGATACTGTTCCGGGCGCGCGGAAAATCGTGGTGCACCTGAGCGAACAGCGCGCTTATTTTTTTAAAGGCAACACCATCATCGGCGAATCCAACATTTCCACGGGCCGCAAAGGCTACGAAACGCCGCCCGGAAAATATCGCGTCATCCAGAAAGACGAGCACCATGTCTCGAGCGAGTACGGCGATTTCGTGGGAGAGGACGGCGAAGTGGTGAAAGCCAACGTCAGCTCGAAGAAGGACCATCGGCCGCCGGGGAGTGAGTTCGTGGGCGCGAACATGCCTTATTTTCTTCGCTTCACCGGCGGCTACGGCATGCACGCTGGTTTCGTTCCGCGGTTTCGCGCCTCGCATGGTTGCATTCGGATGCCAGCCGAGATGGCGAAACATTTTTTCGATGAGGCGGAGGACGGCACGCCGGTGATCGTGAAGGAATAGCTAACCGGGTGGCCAGGCCAAGGGCCGTTTGCCTAACAAGTGCAAATGCAAATGCGGGACGCTTTCCCCCGCATCCGGCCCGCTATTGATCACGATCCGATAACCCGACCTGAGCAGATCAAGCTTCTCCGCCACTGCGCGCGAAGCGAGCAGCAGTTTTCCGAGTAATGCCTGGTCTGCCGGGGTCGCTTCCGCCAGCCTCGGCACCACTCGCTTCGGCACGATCAACACATGCACCGGCGCCTGCGGATTGACATCGCGGAAGGCCAGCACTTCATCATCTTCCCAGACGATGTCCGCCGGAATTTCGCGCCGGGCGATTTTTTCGAAAATTGTCACGTCTTCCCGGCCGCGCGCGCTCAACGCACGTAACAACGCAGATGTTCCAGCTCGGAATTCGAGCTCAGGCGCTCGCGCACGAAGCAGACCACTTCCTCGCGGAGCGTGTCGCAGGTCCGCGTCCATGTCTTGACGCCGCGAAGATGTTTCACGCAGGCTTGCAAATCGCACAGGTGCAGACTGTCCGCGTGCGCGTTCACCAGCGCGCTGATTGTTTTTTCCAGACCATCGAAGAAAGCCAGCTCGTATCCGGCGCCCGCCTTTTGCGCGATTTCCAAAAGTGAAAACGAAATCGGCGGCGGAGTTGGCACAAAGTAAGGAACGATTTCTTTGTAACCAATCACTTTCAAAACGTAGCGGACCGTTTGCGAGAGCTGATCGAACGGCACGACCGACTCGTCGTTTCGCAGCCGCAAATAAAACGCGATGCTTTCCGTCACGTGATCCGTGAGCCACCAGCGCGGATAGCCCGCCTTGTCCGCCGCGCGGGTGATCGCGGCGTGGAGCCAAGCCTGATCGAACTCGAAGAGTTGCCCCGAATCGCAGCGCAAATACGGAAATTCTTCTTTAAACGCGACCATGTGCCTTCGCTTTTGTTTCGCTTTCGTGCGCCCCCACCGCCGGCACGCGTGAACTGGCCGGCAACGGCTCGACCGGAAACAATTCCTTTTGCAATGCGTTCGGTTTGATCCGCCGGCCGAGCGCGTGAATTTCATCGACGAATTGATCCACATCATCGAAACGCCGGTGCACTGAAGCGTAACGCAGATAGGCGACTTCATCGATCTCGCGCAATTTTTCCAGCACCTTCGTCCCGATTGTCTCCGAGGAAACTTCGCGGCCGCTTGTTTCGAGTTCGTGCACGATCTCGTCGACTGCCTCTTCCAGCGTCACCAGACTGATCGAGCGTTTTTCGCACGCCTTCGCCAGACTGTTGACCAACTTGCGCCGATCGAACGGCTCATGGGTGCGATCGCGCTTGATCACCCGCAAATCCGAGCGCTCGATTTGCTCGTAGGTAGTGAAGCGGTAAGCGCATTGTAAACAAACCCGGCGGCGGCGGATGCTGGAGCTATCACGGGACTGGCGCGAATCGATGACCTTGTCGTCACGGAATCCGCACTTTGGACAACGCATAGTGGCGGCGAAGTAAATAACACACCATAAGTTGTGGCGTCAATCCTTGGTCAGGGATTTATTTTCCTTTTTCGGGTGGCCCTTGTGGCAAGTCCAAACTCATCGCTAAATTCACGGCCCCGGATGATGCCGGGAACTGGGCGCAGGAAGCCCGTGCTTCCCCACTTTGTCTTCAGCTCTAGGCGTAATTCCTGCTTTTTTATGTTGCCGTTGAGGACCGAACCACAAACTGACAAGGCGACGAATCAACGCGTCGACGATCGCAGTTTAATCAACGAGCTCAGGCAGGCGCTCGACCGGAATTATTCCCGGCTCCTCGAAACCGCGAAAAAGGAATGGGAACGCAGCTTCGCCGGAAACGATCCGAGCGATGCGTGCGTAAGTGTGCGCATCAGCGGAAACGCTTCCTGCCGCCTTGCCCTGCCCTGTGCCGGGGTTCTGCGTAAACCGCGCGGATCGCTCT
>DASXNS010000108.1:0-3575 GCA_036494865.1 Chthoniobacterales bacterium
CGAACAGCATCTGATCGGCGTGAATCGCGGCCTCACCGGCACAACGCACCGTGACATGCTGTTCTTCCGCGACTGGTTCGTAGAACGCCGCGATTTTCTCGATCGCGGCACGCCCGTCGAAAACCGTCTGATGCGTTTGGCTTTCGGCCGCTTCGGCCCGGGCGAGGAAAAGCAGATTGTCCACGATGCCGGAAAGATTTTCGCATTCGGCGACGGTGGACTCGAGGACGGCGCGATACTCCTCGATAGTGCGGGTGCGCGTCAAAGCCACCTCTGCTTCGCCGCGGATGTTAGCGACAGGAGTGCGAAGTTCGTGGGCGAGATCGGCGGAGAATTGAGAAAGACGTTTAAATGAATCTTCCAGGCGATCGAGCAGATCGTCGAAAGCGAGGGCGAGTGGTTGCAGCTCTTTGGGCCATCCAGCTACCGGAATTCGTTCGTGGAGGCGGTTTGGACCGATTCGCTTCAAAGAACGCGTCATGTCGCCGAGGGGACGCAGGCCGCGCTTTGCCACCGTGATCGCGATCAGGCCGGAAGCGAGCACACCCAATGCGAGAACGATGGCGAGAAGCGCACCGAATTCTTTCATGAAATGCTCATCCTCGGAGCGATCTTGTGCGACTTGGATCGTGTAGGATTTGCCGTCGGAATTTTCATTTGTCGCGACGAGAGAAAATAATCTGTTGGACGCGCGATAATCTTGCGGGCCGCGGTCCGAAGCGGCAGCGATTCGCGCCCTCGGAAAAATTTCCGGAGGCAGGAGGCGATCCATGCCGGGCGTTTGCGCCAGGGTGCGGCCGGATGAATCGAGCACGCGCACCCAATAGGAGGTGCGCTCGCCGGCCCGCAATGCTTTCAATTCTTCACGAACAGCTTCGGGCCCGCCGCCTTTGGTTAGATCAGCGCGAAGCGCGGATATCTTGTCCGCCAAAAAGGCGTTGTCCTCCTCGAAAGCATGCCGCAGCACGATCCAGTAAAGCACGCCGAGCGCGCAGCAGAGTAAGAGCGCCGCAGCCGGCGTGAAGAGCAGCACCAATTGAGAAGCGATCGAGCGCGGCTCAGTCGGTTTTGAGAACATAACCGAGGCCGCGGGCGGTGTGGATCAGTTTCTTTTCGAACGGATCGTCCATCTTGGCCCGCAACCGTCGCACCATCACATCCACCACATTAGTGTCGGTCTCGAAATTAATGTCCCAAACGTGCTGAACGATTTCCGTGCGAGAAACAACTTCGCCGGCCACACGAGCCAACTGAGTGAGGAGAAGAAATTCTTTGCTCGTGAGATTGAGCGGGGTTCCGGCGCGGGTAGCGCGATGCCGGCGGGTGTCGATTTCCAAATCCTCGATTCGCAATTGTTCCTGATTTTCCGCCGGCCGGCGTCGCAACAGCGTCCGCACGCGCGCGAGCAATTCCGAAAATGCGAACGGCTTGACCAAATAATCATCGGCCCCCAGTTCCAAGCCTTTCACTCGATCGCGGACGCTGTCGCGCGCGGTCAGAAAAAGAATCGGCGTAGTCATCCCGCCAGCCCGCAATTCCGAGACGAGACTCCAGCCGTCTTTTTTCGGCAGCATGACATCAACGATGAGGAGATCGTGCCGTGTGGCGTGTGCGAGTTCCATTCCAGCAGCGCCATCCTTCGCGATCTCGACCGTGAAGTCGGCCTCGCGCAAACCCTTGGCAAGAAAGGCGGCCGTCTTCTCTTCGTCTTCGATCAACAGGATGCGCATCCCATCATTATAGGGCTTCTCGATATTCGCTCAAGAATCGACCCGGGCGATTCCGCAGTTAACAAATCGGTTGACAGCGAGTTGCGCCGCTCGCAAAGTCACAATTCTCTTTTTTCTCCGCCGATGCTCGCCGCAAACATTATCCCACCCGCCGTTTCAGCTAGCACGCCGGCCATTCTTCAGTTCCCGACGGAAGCGATCCGCGCCGTCCGTTCTTTGCGCCATATGACCACTCAACTCCTGCAGGAAGCAGCTCAAGTGATCCCCAATCAGCAACTGCTCATTAATGTCGTTTCTCGACGCGTCCGTCAGCTGGGGTTGGGCCATCGTCCGCTCGTCGAAGCCACTCCGCGATCTTCGCTCACCGACATCGCGCTTCGCGAAATCATCGCCGGCAAGCTCACTTACGAACTCGCGCCGGAGAAGCCCGCGGCCGACGGCGCCGCCGCCTGATTTCGCGGCCCGTCGCGAGACGCGATCATGGCCGCAGAGACGATCCTCAATCGCAAGGCGCTGCGCGATTTTCACATCCTCGAACGCTACGAGGCCGGGATCGAACTCAAAGGCAGCGAGGTCAAATCGATCCGCGCCGGCAAAGCAAACATCAGCGATGCCTTTGTCCGGATCGAGAAAGGCCAGGCGTTTCTTTATAACGCCGATATTCAACCGTACGAGCGGGCCAGCCATGAAATTCCGCCGGCTAAACGCGTCCGCCGTTTGCTCCTTCACAAACAGGAGATCGACAAACTTTACGGGCTGAGCGCGATCGCCGGCCGCGCCCTGGTGGTGTTGAAATTGTATTGGAAAAATGGACGGCTCAAATCCGAGATCGGCGTCGCGCAAGGCAAAGTCGCGCACGACAAGCGCGCGGATTTAAAAAAGCGCGCGACCGATCGCGAGACGGAGCGCGAAGTTGCGCGCTTTAATCGCCGGCACGGGTAGCGGTCGCTTACAGGCAGGATGCCTGTGCTACCTTAGCCGCTTCATGTCTCGTCAGCGCTCTCCGCTCTTCGTTCTTTTTCTCACCGTCTTCATCGATCTGGTCGGCTTCGGCATCATCATTCCGGTGTTGCCGCTTTACGCGGAGCGTTTCCACGCCACGCCGATCGCGATCGGCTGGCTCACTGGAATTTATTCCGGCCTGCAAATCATCTTCACTCCGATCCTCGGAAAACTTTCAGATCGATTCGGCCGGCGTCCGGTCTTGCTCGTGAGCATCGCGGGCACATCGGCCGGGTTTGC
Organism: Chthoniobacterales bacterium; assembly: GCA_036494865.1. Lineage (GTDB taxonomy): Bacteria > Verrucomicrobiota > Verrucomicrobiia > Chthoniobacterales > UBA10450 > AV80. The sequence continues at coordinate 2,973 of DASXNS010000108.1, forward strand.
ATTAATGGGAATGGCGAACGCGCTGCCGCTTCTTTTTGTCGCGCGAATTCTCGCCGGCATCACGGGCGGAAACATTTCGATCCCGCAAGCGTATATCGCGGACGTCACCACACCCGAGCAGCGTTCTCGCTCGATGGGACTCATCGGCGCCGCCTTCGGGCTCGGATTCACTTTTGGTCCGATGATCGGCGGAATCATGAGCCGCATTTCCTACAGCGCGCCTTTCTTTTTCGCCGCTGGCTTGGCGGTCGCGAATGCGGTGCTGGTCTATTTTATTTTGCCGGAGAGTCTTTCCCGCGAGCATCGTGCCAGCCCGCACGAAAATGCCACCATCGCCGAAGTGTTTCGGCATGGACGCGGTTGGATGTTCGCGATCGTGGTGGCGACTTATTTTTTTCTCATCGCCGGCTTTGCCATCATGACGACGCTCTTCGCGCTTTTCACCGAGAAACGCTTCGGCTACGACGCGCGTGCGAATGGATACTTATTCGGGTTCATCGGCATTCTCACCGTCATCGTCCAAGGCGGGTTGATCGGGCGCTTAGTGAAAACTTTTGGCGAGGTGACGCTGGCGCGAATCGGCATGTTATTGACCGCTGCCTC
>DASXNS010000109.1:0-8301 GCA_036494865.1 Chthoniobacterales bacterium
TGGGTGGCGGCGTTAAATTCTTTGCAGAACGCCATGATGTTGACGCCGCGCGGTCCAAGCGCGGTACCAACGGGCGGCGCCGGGTTCGCCTGGCCGGCCGGGATCTGCAATTTGATGTGGGCTACGATTTCTTTGGCCATGATTGATTTAAGACTTCAGATTTTCGATTTCAAATTTCCAAGGCAGCAGATCGCGAGCTGCAATGATTTTACCCGCGTTCTACCTGCCAGTATTCCAATTCGACCGGCGTGGCGCGGCCGAAGATGGTCACGGAAACGCGGAGCTTGCCGCGATCCGGATCGATTTCTTCGACGATGCCGTTTTGATTTTGGAAAGGGCCGTCCGCGACCTTCACGGTCTCGCCGACTTCGAAACTGACCTTTGGTTTCACCTTTTCTTCACGTTCGCGCATCTGCGCGAGCATATTGTCCACTTCCGATTTCCGCATCGGGATCGGTTTGTCTTTCGTGCCGGCAAAACCGATCACGCCCGTGGTCTCGCGGATGAAATACCAGGTGCGCCCGACGAGCTGATTGTTCTCATCGAGCAAGTGCATGTTTACGATGAGATAGCCGGGGAAAAATTTTCGCGTCGTTTCGCTCTTCTTCCCGCGCTTGATTTCCGAGACGCGCTCAGTCGGGACGAGGACTTCGAAAATCACGTCGCTCATCTCCTCCGTCTTGACACGCTTCTCGATGTTATCGCGCACTTTGTTTTCCTGGCCGGAAAGCACGTGCACCACGAACCACTGATCTTTGGGAGCGAGGACTTGAGCCATATCAATGCACTCGCGTGAAGTAATGGATAAAATTGATCAGGACGAAATCAAAAAGCGCGACGTAGCCGCCGAGCAGCAGCATCGCGATGATGACGACGAGGGTGGAGTCGGTCAGTTCCTTGAAGCGCCGGATCCCCTTCTCCTTGGATTCCCACGGCCACGAGGCTTTCTGCAACTCGACTTTTACTTCGTTGAAGAAGTTTTTCGATTTCGTGAGCATGGGGAATTTTCGGATGAACTTTTCAAAACCAGGTCAGGAGGGACTCGAACCCCCAACCGACGGTTTTGGAGACCGCTACTCTACCAATTGAGCTACTGACCTTTCGGAATCTTCAATTTTCGATTGCCGATTTTCGATTGGAAGAAAATCAACACCTCCAAGTTCATTCGGCAATCGCCCTTCGGCAATCTGCAATTCTTCGTCAGTCCAGAATCTCGGCCACCCGACCGGCGCCGACGGTTTTACCGCCTTCGCGAATCGCGAACCGGATGGTTTTTTCCATCGCGATCGGTGTGATCAACTCTACTTCCACCGAGACGTTGTCGCCCGGCATCACCATCTCGACGCCGTCCGGCAGCTTGACGGTTCCGGTCACGTCGGTCGTGCGGAAATAAAACTGCGGACGGTAGTTCGTGAAGAACGGGGTGTGACGGCCGCCTTCCTCTTTGCTCAAGACGTAAATTTCGGCTTTGAATTTTCGGTGGGGAGTTATGCTGCCCGGCTTGGCAATGACCTGGCCGCGCTCGACATCTTCCTTCTTCACCCCGCGGAGCAACACCCCGACGTTGTCGCCGGCGCGCGCCTCGTCGAGAAGCTTGCGGAACATTTCGATGTCGGTCGCGGTCGTTTTCGTCGTGTCCTTGAGGCCGACGATTTCCACTTCCTCCATCTTCTTGAGAATGCCGCGCTCGACACGACCGGTCGCGACCGTGCCGCGGCCTTCAATGTTGAACACATCTTCCACCGGCATAAGGAACGGTTGATCGATTGGGCGATCCGGGACGGGGATGTAATCATCGACCGCCGCTACGAGCGCGAGAATTTGCGCTTCCTGTTCGGCGTCGCCGTTGAGCGCCTTGAGCGCGCTGCCCTTGACGATCGGAATCTTGTCGCCGGGAAATTCGTATTGGGTGAGCAGATCGCGCACTTCCATCTCGACCAGATCGAGAAGTTCCGGATCGTCAACCATGTCGACCTTGTTCAGGAAGACGACGACCGCGGGCACACCGACTTGGCGCGCCAGCAGAATGTGCTCGCGCGTTTGCGGCATCGGGCCGTCGGCGGCAGAGACGACGAGAATCGCACCGTCCATTTGCGCGGCGCCGGTGATCATGTTTTTCACATAGTCAGCGTGGCCTGGGCAATCGACGTGCGCGTAATGGCGCTTGTCGCTCTGATATTCCACGTGCGCCGTATTGATCGTAATGCCGCGTTCCTTTTCTTCCGGCGCATTATCGATCGAATCGTAGGCGCGGACTTCGGCGAAACCCTTCTTCGCGAGCACACTGGTGATCGCGGCGGTGAGGGTGGTTTTGCCATGGTCCACATGACCGATCGTGCCGACATTGATATGCGGCTTGTCGCGTTTAAATGCTTCCTTAGCCATCTCGATTTTCCTTCGGTTAAACTAACTTTGTTGTTGCCGGTCGCGAGCTCTGGAGCCCATGACCGGGATTGAACCGGTGACCTCGTCCTTACCAAGGACGTGCTCTACCAACTGAGCTACATGGGCCGCTATCTGTCATCAAATTGCTCGCCGTGAATCTCCAAATCGGAGCCTAACGACAAACCGGTTTGCTCCTTCGTTTAGAAGTAAAAGTCCCAGAGTCGTCAAACTTCCGTTTTGAACGACCATGGGACCTCCTCTCGTTCTCCGAAAAAGCGTCGCCAAGCTAACAGCGCGCTTCCGGGTGTCAAAGAAATTTCTTGCTCCCGGGCCCTCCCGGTTGCGCTCTCGCGCGCCGGATCAATCCGCCGATCTTTTTAATATTCGGGCCTTTTCCGCCGTGCGACCATGATGCCAATGATCATGATCACGACGATGACGGCGACTCCAATCCCGATTTTCGCCGTGGCGCTCATGCCAGGGGGTGGAGTGGGCGCCGGGGTGGCAATCGGCCTGGGTGCGACCGGCGCCGGAGCCAGCTTCGCCTGGACATATTGCAGGCGCTGAGTCACCTCAAAATCGTCCGGCTTGAGGCGGAGCGACGCCTGCAAATCAGCCAGGGCGGGCGCGAATTGATTTAGCGCCACGTAGGCATCCGCCCTCCGGCTGAAGGTGACCGGATTAGTCTGATTTTTTTCGATGCTGGCCGAGTAATCCTTAATCGCGTCGTCGTATTTTGTGAGCTTATAAAAAGCGAAACCGCGCCGGTCGTAGCCGATTGGATTATTCGGATTGATCTCGATCGCTTTGTTATAATCGGCGACCGCCGCGTCATATTGATTTTGGGCCATCTCGGTCTGCCCGCGCTCGATATAGCCGGTCTCATTCTTGGGTGCCATTTCGATCCCCTTGGTGAAGTCGGCTAATGATTCGGGCATTTTCCCCGCAGCGCGAAAAACCCGGCCGCGATTGTAATAAAGAAGAACGTCCTTCGGGTTCAGGTCGATCGCTTTCGTAATCTCGACAACCGCTTCGTCGTATTTCCCGGCCTCCGCCAGCTGCTTTCCGAGGTTGGCGTGTTCGGCAGCTCCCGCCGCTTTGTTTTTCGCCCCACTAGCCACCGTCGCTGCGGCACAGACCAGAAGGGTGGCGATCGCCGCTCCCATTTTATTTTTCGCGATATTCATTTTCGGTTTCTCCATATTGATCCTGAGCGGGAAATGTTTTAGGGCGTCCCCGCCCTGCACGGGAAGCTTATTCGCCGCCGACTGGCGAAATTTGCTCCGCCTAACGAGGCGATGCGCCCGGAGGCGCAAGCGCGGGCGAAGCCGGCGACGGGGCCCCCACAACCGGCGGGGTGGCATTTGCGCGAGTCTCCAGCGCACGCAGTCGGCTCTGCGCATCCGTGTCGTCCGGCTTGATTTTGAGCACGGCGCGGAAATCGGCGGCGGCGCGTTCACTATCTCCCGCCATCATATAAGTAAGACCGCGGCGCCGGAATTCTTCCGGGTCCTCCGGCGTCTTCGCGATAACCTTGCTGTAATCCGCGATCGCTTCGTTGTATTTTTTCAGGTTCCGAAAAGCGAACGCGCGCCGGTCACGGGCCTGAGTATCGTCCGACATTTTCTCGATCACCTTCGTGTAGTCCGCAATTGCCTTTTCCCATTCGCCTTTCGAACTGAAAACGAAAGCGCGAAAGCGCCGCGCCGCCAGATCGTTGGGCGCGAGCTGCACTGCTTTCTCGAAATCAGCCAGGGCCGGCTCGATTTGTTTTTGGGCCAGCTCCACTTCGCCGCGGCCGAGGTATCCGGGCGCGCTTTGCGGCGCCAGTTCGATTGCCTTGGAAAAATCCGCCAGCGCTTCGGGCAACTTCCCGGCTGCGCGGAAAGCAGTTGCGCGGTTGAAATAATTTTTCGCATCCTGCGGCTCCGCCTCGATCGCCTTGGTAAATTCAGCGATCGCCTTTTCATAATCGTGTTTTTTCTCCGCCTCGAATCCGCTCGCCGAATGGCCGCCCGGGTCACTTCCATTTGAGGGCATCGCCCCGTTTTCTGATGGGGTCGGCGATGAATTCGTCGCGTGTTTTTTTGCCAATACTCTGCCCGGAGAGAAAACCAGCGCGAGCGCGACGGTGGTGACGAGGCCGATCTTATAACGGTTCATATTCTTCGAGTATTAGACGGAGAGCTTAATCGAATTGCAAGCGGGCGCTCCTTCCTTTCGAATCGAAAACCAATAAGCAATGACGAAACCAAGAACATTTTCGGGCGGCTACCTCGCCATTTTCGTCACCGTCTGCATCTGGTCCACCCCTTCGCTCTTCCAGTTTTACCTCAACCGCTTCTACGATCCGTGGGCGCAAAATTTTTATCGTTACGCCGTCGCCTGCATCGCGGTGATGCCGTTTGTATTTTATAGTGTTCGCCGCAAGGGCCCGCCGCTCGACCGCGGCAATTTTATTTCCTGCCTCATTCCCGCGCTCCCAAATGTAGTCCATCAGATCACCCAAACCGTCGCGCTCTTTCACATGGGCCCGGGCGTTTATGCGATCTTCATTCGCTCCTCCGTCATCATTACCACCTTGCTCGCGCTGGTTTTTTTTCCCGAGGAACGATGGATCATTCGCCGATGGCAGTTTCAAATCGGCACACTCCTCGGCCTGATCGGCGCCGTCGGTGTGGTGTGGTTTCAACCCGGGCGTGACGGCGGCTTTATCTCGCTTCGCGGAATGGCGATCGCGTTCAGTGCGAGTTTTTGCTGGGCGCTCTACAGCGTTTTAGTGAAGCGTCCCTCGGCGCGGCTCGGTCCGATTCGCAGTTTCGGGCTGATCAGTTTCATCACTTCGGCGCTGCTCCTCCCGCTCACGGTGGCCTTCGGGAAAATCACCACGCCGCTTCACTCGAGCGCTGATGTGAATTTCATCCTGATCATTTCCGCCGTCACCTGCATCAGCCTAGCGCACGTTTTGTATTACATCGCCATCCGCACGGTTGGCGTCGCGCTTTCCCAAACTTTGCAGCTCCTTTGTCCCGCCGGCGCGCTCGGTCTTTCTGCGATATTCTTCGGCGAACGTCTCACTCAAGCGCAAATCTGGAGCGCTGCCGTTCTTCTCTCTGGCGCATTCCTGGCCATGCGAGTGAAATCCGATGCGGCACCGGCTGCGTTCGAAGAAGTGTGATCGTTCCATTCGCCTCGTTGGATTCAAAGAGTGTCTGCCCTTATCGGAGCGGCGCAGGCAGGCAGAATGTTTTTCGGGCGAGATCGGAGCGCAAACTATCGACGCCGTACCATTTTTCCAAGCATCGCTTATCCAACAAATCGCTGTTCGTTTCTTTGAACTCATCCCAACCGCGATCCTCCCGCCGGCCGCGGCGCTCCCCGATCACGGCAAGGAACGCAACCGTGATCGTCTCGTGATAAACATCCGGCCGGCCCGCCTTCGCCGCGAGCAGCTTTAAGCCGCGGGAAAAACGCGTCACCGCTTCTCCGAATGAACAGCGGCCGAGCATTTCGTATCCGAGCCGAACATGTTCGGGATGAGGAAACATCGCCGGATCGAGCGCGCCTGTCTCGAGCGCGCGCAATTCCTCTTCAATCGAGATTTCAGCGCTTTTCATCGCGCGCTTCGACGAGTTGATGGCTGTCTTTCGCGGTCAAAGCGAGGCCGTACACCTTCTTGAACCGGGCGACATGTGCCAGCGTCTTTTTCGAGAATGGCGCTTTCCCCTCCAAGGCATGCAGCGCCATTCCCTCCAACAGATCGCCGAGCGAGAGATCGAGGTATTCCGCCAGTCCCTTCAAAACCTTCACCAAAGTCTTCTCCATCCGCGCCCCGATTTGGACCCGCTCGATCCGCTTCCGCGATCCCGCAGTCACTTTCTTCATGTTACGCTGTTACAACAGTAACAATGTCAGCGCAAATAATCCGGCGATGGAAAATCGTTGCCTCGTTTTCTTCAGTGTCATCCCGAAGCGCGCAGACGCTGAGGAAGCTTACCGACGCTCTTCCGCTTCCGCGTTGTATCACGCGCCCATTACCGCTACGGCCTTAAATATTCGGGCGATTTGCAATCGCGAGGTCACCCCTGTCTCCGTAGCGCGGGAAGACAGCTTAACTCGCGCCACCGTTTTTGCGTTGCCAAAGAGCCTTCAAGGTTCAGTTTGCGGAGCGATGGATTTGAAAAGATACCTCGCCCTTTATCAAAAGAAGATAGATCGCGCTCTCGGTCGTTTTCTGCCTAACGAGTCCACGCCTCCGGCCACGATTCACCGGGCGATGCGCTATAGCCTGTTCGCCGGCGGAAAACGCCTGCGGCCTATCCTTTGTCTCACCGCGACCGAGGCGTGCGGCGGCAAAATCAGTGCGGCGCTTCCGCTCGCCTGCGCAATCGAATGCATCCACACCTACTCGCTCGTTCACGACGATCTCCCGAGCATGGACAACGACGATCTGCGTCGCGGTCGCGCGACCTGTCATAAGGTTTTCGGAGACGGAATCGCCATTCTGGCCGGCGATGCGCTTCTCACGATCGCTTTCGAAATTGCGACCCGCGTCAGGAGCACGAAGCGGTATGATCTTCGCGAGATCTTTTGTGAAATCGCGGTCGCGGCCGGCAGTCAGAAACTAATCGCCGGCCAGGTGGCGGATTTGGAAGCCGAGGGAAGGCGGATCAATCGCGCCCAATTGCGATTCATCCACGAAAATAAAACGGCGGCGCTGTTGATCGCTTCGGTTCGCTTGGGCGCGATGGCGGCGAATGCCAGCGCAAAGCAATTGCGGGCTATCACCGCTTTCGGCCGCGCGCTTGGCCTCGCTTTTCAGGTCATCGACGACATTCTCGACGTCACTCAAACCTCAGAGAAGCTGGGGAAAAGCGCGGGCAAAGATGTGGCGGCGAAAAAGGCGACTTATCCCGCTGTGATTGGCCTGAAAAAATCGCGCGCGGAAGCACAGCGGCTAACGGCGGAAGCGCACAAAGCGCTGAAGTCTCTTGGGGGAAAGGCCATCGTCTTGCGCGCACTCGCTGATTACCTTCTCGAGCGGGAATATTGATTGCAGGCCATCTGCCTCAGACGGCACCTGTCCTCGACGGCGTTTCACAGAAACGCCCTACAACGGCTTAAACCAACGCCAGATTCGGATCGATCTCCTGGTTGAGCTCCGATTCAAAACCGCTGCGCAAACGAAGCGAAGCAGCGAACGCAATCATCGTGGCGTTGTCGGTGCAGAGTGCGGGGGGAGCGGCGAGAAATTTCACCCCCGCGCGATTGCACGCCTCGCTTAGTTGATCGCGCAACACTCGATTACAACTCACTCCACCGCTTACCGTGACCAACTCGGCGCCGCGTTCGCGCGCGGCGCGCAACGTTTTCTTCACCAGCACTTCTACAATTGCGCGCTGAACGGATGCGCAAAAATCGCTCCGCAACTGGTCGGAAACCGCTCCCAATTTCGCGAGCTGATAGCGCACCGCCGTCTTCAAACCGCTGAAGCTGAAATTGTGATCGCCGGATCCAAGCATGCTCCGCGGGAAATCGAAACGCGTCGCGTCGCCCGACAACGCGAGACGCTCGATCGCCGGTCCGCCTGGATATCCCAGGCCGAGCATCTTCGCGATTTTATCAAATGCTTCGCCCCCCGCGTCGTCTGCTGTCCGGCCGAGAATGCGGTAATCACTTAGGCCGCGCACATCGATCAGCAACGTGTGTCCGCCACTCACAATCAGCGAAACATTTGGCGCGATTTCAAAATCGCCGTTGAAAAATGGCGAAAGCAAATGGCCTTCGAGATGATTGATCGCCAGATACGGTTTCGCGAAACCGAGGGCGAGACCCTTTGCGATAGAAGCTCCTATCATAAGCGAACTCGCCAGCCCGGGTCCGGCCGTCGCGGCGAATGCGTCCACGTCATCGAGG
>DASXNS010000110.1:0-3012 GCA_036494865.1 Chthoniobacterales bacterium
GAAATATCGCGCGTCGCGCGCGAAAGAGTGTGCAGAAATGTCGCTCGATCACGCGATGGACATGGTGGCAGATCGAGTTTGGGAATCGCGCAAGCGCACATTCCTCCACAAACAAAACGGGAACACGATTAATCACACCACGGCAATCTGTCATCTGGGCGGCGCTACGCTCGACAACGAAGAAAATTATCTCATCAAAAAGCTGTTTACTCTCGGCCTGGGGATGGTCTGCATCTCCAACCAGGCGCGGATATGACATAGCAGCACGGTGCCCGGTCTGGGCACCTCTTTCGGCCGGGGCGGAGCTACGACTGCGCAACAAGATCTCGCCAACGCCGATTGCATTTTAATCGAAGGCTCGTCCATGGCCGAAGCGCATCCGGTCGGCTTTCGCTGGGTCATGAAAGCGAAGGAGCGCGGCGCGACCATCATTCATGTCGATCCAAGATTTTCGCGCACGAGCGCGCTAGCCGACATCTGGGCACCGATCCGCGCCGGCGGCGATATCGCGTTTCTTGGCGGGCTCGTTAGGCACGTCATCGAGAACAATCTTTTCTTTCGCGACTACGTGGTTCACTTCACGAACGCGTCATGCATTCTGCGCGAAGATTTTCGCGACGCGGAAGAGGGCGCGACCGGCGTTTTCTCGGGCTGGAACGGGGAGCAATGCGGCTACGACAGGAAGAGTTGGCTCTACGATGGCGATGGCGGTCTTAGTTTCCCCGAACGCGATCTGACATTGCAACATCCGCGGTGCGTTTTCCAAACGCTGCGCCGCCACTTCGCGCGGTACACGCCGGACATGGTGGAGAACATTTGCGGCATTTCGCCGGCGCTTTTTCACAAAATTGCGGACGCGGTGGTCGCCGCTTCGGGTCCGGACAAGACCGCGGCGATTTGTTATGCGCTCGGTTGGACGCAACATTCCAAAGGCGTTCAGATCATTCGCACTGCGTCGATCCTGCAACTATTGCTCGGTAATATCGGTCGCCCGGGTGGCGGAATTCTTGCGCTACGCGGTCACGCATCCATTCAAGGTTCAACCGATATTCCGACGCTCTACGATATTTTGCCCGGTTATCTGCCGATGCCGCGCGGCGACGGAAGTGAGGAGACGTTGCGCGATTATCTGGCGCATCAAACCAAACCCACTGGTCTCTGGAATAACCTCCCCGCCTACTTCATCAGTTTGCTGAAAGCGTACTATGGCAAGAGCGCGACGGTCGAAAACGATTTTGGCTATAACTGGATTCCGAAGATCACCACCAACCATTCGTTCTTCGAATACCTGTACGACATGGCCGACGGAAAAATGGAGGGCATGTTCATGATGGGCCAGAATCCAGCAGTCGCGGCGGCAAACTCCAGATTCGAGCGAGCGTCACTCTCGAAATTGAAATGGCTGGTCGTTCGCGAGATGGTCGAGATCGAAGCGGCGACATTCTGGCGTGATTCGCCCGAGATTGAGCACGGCGAATTGAAGACGGAAGAAATTGAGACGGAAGTTTTCTTTTTTCCGGCCGCGGGTCACGCCGAAAAGGAAGGCGCGTTCACCCAAACGCAGCGCATGCTTCAGTGGCGCCAGAAAGCGGTTGATCCACCGGGCGATGCGCGATCGGAAGCGTGGTTTATGCATCAACTCGCGCTACGCCTGATTGCAAAAGCAAAGCAATCGGCCGATCCGCTCGATGAACCGTTGCGCGCGCTCGACTGGTGGTATCCCGAAGACGAGTTGGGCGATCCAAAAATGGAAGCCGTGTTGGCAGAGATCAACGGCTGGTACACGCTTGAGCATCAAGAAAACGCCCAACGTCCAACGTCCAACGTCCAACGTCCAACTACAGAACAGCAGAATGACGGAATTGTTTTCGGTGTCGATCGCGAAGGCAATCCGCATCACGGTCCACAGATCGATGGTTATCCGCGACTGAAACCCGACGGTTCGACGGCGAGCGGCGCCTGGATTTACTCTGGCGTCCTCGGTCCTGATAAGGTTAACAAAGCGAACTCACGTAATTCGAAAGATTATCTTGGCCACGGTTGGGGCTTCGCCTGGCCGGGTGATCGCCGCATCATATATAATAGAGCCAGCGCCAGCCCTACCGGCGAACCGTGGAGCGATCGCAAAAAACTTGTCTGGTGGGACCAGGCGCAGCGCAAATGGACGGGTATCGACGTCCCAGATTTCCCTGTCGACAAGTCGCCCCAGTTCCGCCCAACCGGAAACGAGAGCGGGCTTGACGGAATCCCCGGCGACGCTGCGTTTATTATGCAGGAAGATGGCCTCGGGTGGCTTTATGCCGCGAGCGGTTTGCAAGATGGACCGATACCGACGCACTACGAACCGCTTGAGTCACCGGTGCACAATGCGCTTTACTCGCGCGACACGAATCCGGCCGTACATTGGTTTACCCGCCAGGAAAATCGGTTCGCGCCGCCGGGTGATCCGCGATTTCCTTTTGTTCTTACAACTTACCGGTTGACCGAGCACCATACCGCCGGAGGCATGTCGCGCTTTCTGAGTCATCTTGCGGAGTTACAGCCGGAATTATTCGCGGAAATCTCGCCCGAGCTCGCGCACGAGGTGAAGATCGCCAACGGGGACTACATTTCGATCGTGAGTTTACGCGGAGCAATTGAAGCGCGCGCACTCGTTAGTCGCCGTATCCGGCCACTGCATCTCAACGGCAAAACCGTGCATCAAATCGCGATGCCGTTTCATTTCGGTTCGGACGGGCTGGTGCGAGGCGGCGCCACGAATGATTTAATCCCAATTTCCGGTGAACCGAACGTGACGATCATGGAAGCAAAGGCGATCGTTTGCAATATCGTGCCTGGCCGATTGCCACGCGGACCGGCGTTCGAAGAGTGGCTCGGAAAATATGTGCCCACGGGTGGGCCGCCAAATTTGCATCCGGAACAACCGCCGCCGGGCGCGCCCTGCAGCAGAGCCGGTGGTGGTCATGGCCTGGAAGGAAAGATCGACAATCGATGATCGGCGAAGGCATCCAG
>DASXNS010000111.1:0-3535 GCA_036494865.1 Chthoniobacterales bacterium
ATCCAATTCAGTGCGACTAGAAACACCACCGCGATGCGCACGGCATTTTTTTCCGTGGCGCTCCAATCGACGATTCGCAGTCGCGCAGCACGGCGCGCAACCACGACCAATGCATAAAGATCAAAAACGGCGATAGCGCAGAGCGCGAAAAACGCCAGTGGATTCCATTGCCATGCCGTCAAAGAATTTCCCTGGGAAAATGCGATCGTCGCACGGGTAGCGCCACAGGTCAGACAGGGGAATCCGGTGAGCGCGAGAAAGGGGCAGCGCGGCCACGGCAAATGCAGCTTGAGCCAGAGCGCGCCGGCGATGAACGCGGCGATCGAGACAGCGAGCCAGGTCAGCTCAGGATCGGTTTCACCGGCTGGGACACGACGCGATACAACACGCATCTGCGTTCTTCAATGTCGAGAAAGTTCGGTGAGCGCTCCGATTCCGCCCACTAGAAACGCGAGCAGCAATGCGCCGCCGCAGCAAATTATCAGTGGCAACAAAACCGCGATCAAGGCGCGGCCGGCGGCGATCTCATGCGTGCGCGCGAGACCGAGGCATTGGAGAACTATGTTGTAGATCCCGGCGATCGCTCCGCCGCAAATCGGGATCAACGCCAGCAGATAAGTTGCGCCGCAGGAAAAGGCGACGACGCGGAAAGTCGTTTCGAACGGTTTCCTGGCGCCGCCCACGATCATCAAACAAAGATGGAGAATGCCACTGCCGACGAACATTCCCACGATGACAAGAATCGGCATGATCAGAATGAAAACGACGATGCCGATTCCCATTCCGAAGATACCGCTGATCGCGTTTTTTCCGTCGCCAAGATAACCTAACGACTGCAGGCCGATTTGGAACAGAAACGAAACAATCATGCCGGCGCTGCCGCCGATGAGCGCGAAGAGAAGCGGATCGGTCAACCCGCCTTCGGTTTTCATGATGCCGAATGCGGCCGTCGGTTGGGACAAAATCAGAATGACTGTATCGAAGAACGCTTTGAAGATCCCGAGTCGTTCCCGGTGTTCCCAAGGCAACCCGCTGCCCGGCGCAAGAGTTTCAGAAGTCGATCCGCTGGCAGTCGTTGTCGTGGCGGCAGAAAGCGGCACCGGTCCCTCGGCTGCTGCGATTTCTGGCAGCGCACGCCATTCCGCCATTCCTTCTTTCCATCCGAGATCGGTGGTTAGGAATCTCCCGCTCCGCAAACCTTCGCGAATTTCTTCCGGCGAAAATGATCCGATGTTCGCGCCAGCTCTAGCTACAGAAATCATCGCCATGCGGCTCGTTTTATTCGGCGGGCGCAGCCAAGTCAATCTCGCTTAAAGAAACCGTCAACCGAAGCGGTTCAGCGCGGGCGGGTCGAGCGCGCGCCAGAAATACCAGGCGGCAACCGAGCGATACGGTCGCCATTTCTCGCCGATCTTGAGGAATTGTTTTGTGGTCGGTAATTTTTTCCGGCCAAAAGTTTTTGCGAAACCTTTTTGCACACCGTAATCCGCAGCCGGCCAGACATCGAGCCGGCCGAGCTCGAAGAGCAGCAGCATTTCCACCGTCCATCGGCCGATTCCGCGCACCGCAGTGAGACGTTCGATTATTTCTTCGTCACTCATGCGGGCGAGAGCGCGGCCGGATGGGACAGTGCCATCGAGCGTTTTCGCGGCGAGGTCTTTGAGCGCAGCCGTTTTGCTGCCGGACAGTCCGCACTTGCGCAGCGTCTCATCCGGCGTCGCAAGGACGAGTTTCGGGTCGAGCCATTTTCGGCCGGGATAAAGCGCTCGGACGCGCGCGAAAATCGTAGCGGCTGCTTTGCCGCTGAGTTGCTGGTAAGCGATTGATTCGGCCAGGGCGTCGAACGGCCTAACGAGTGGTCTCGCAGCGATATTGAAGGGACGAGCTTGCGCAATCAAGGCCGCGAAGCGCGGATCGGTGCGGGCGAGATGTCGTTCAGCCGCGTTCATTTTGAGTGATCTTGTAAGCGGCTGGGTTCCGATGGAAAAGACAATTTCCGCCTGGCCAAGAGGAATCCGTTTGTCGCCACGGCCTAATCGGCTAGGCTCCTCCCGCATGAAAAATTGGGCGCGATCGTTTTTCCTTTTCGGGTTTTTTGTCTGGTGCGCGAGTGCGTCGGCGGCTTCGACCGGGCAGGAGCTTGGGCTGGTGGCGGATGAGAAAACGGAGCCGGTCTCGCGGGATTTAATCGAGCTGGAAAGCAGTTACGTCTTTGAGAGCGATCTGCATCGGAGCGGCAGTTTCGGCGACCAATACGAAATCCAGAATTCGTTTTCTTATGCGCACCGGTTTTTCCTGACCGGTAAACTTTATCTGCATCTTGGCGTTTCCTACGACCGCTTCGATTTTGGAGCGACGGGCGCGCCGGTGCCGGAGCATCTGCAGAGTGCGGCCGCCATCATCGGCGTCGATTACATGCATAACAACGACGTGGGCGCGTTTATTGAAGTAAAGCCCGGCATCTATACCGAGGATAACTTCAATTCTTCAGCGTTCGATGCGCCGATCACGCTCGGCCGGATTTTCGTTTTGCAGGAGGATAAATTATATCTCTTCACCGGCGCGAACGCGGCATTTCTGCGCGGCCGATTTCCGGTCCTGCCCCTGGCCGGTTTGATCTGGATGCCTAACGACAGGTTAAAAGTGATGGGCGTGCTGCCCGAGCCGCGAATTATTTATTCGCCCTGCCACAAGTTCGACGTTTGGGCGGGCGGCGAACTCACCGGCGGTTCTTTTCGGACCGACCGCAATGACACGATCGTTCCGCACAAACTGAGCAACGCGGAGGTCGATTATTCCGATTATCGGATTGGCGCCGGATTCATTTATTCGCCGTGCGACGCGATCTCGATGGATCTTGGCGGTGGTTACTCGATTGAACGGACCTTCGATTTCTATCGGGCCGATCTAAAATACCAGACGGACGGCGCTCCCTACGTGCGCTTCGAATTCAAGGCCAAATTCTGAATGGCTACTGCTCCATCCGTCTGAGCAGAATGACCGCCCCGAGAAAAGTGAGGAGCACGCCGGCGAAAAGCATCACGAGATCGGCGGCGTAATATTGCGGCGCGGCCCGGTAGAGATTCACCAGGCGAAAGGCGCGGCAAAAATGAGTGAGCGGAAATAATTCCGAGATGTAGCGAATCACCTTTGGCAATTGGGTGAGCGGCGCGAACGCGCCGGAGAGCACGAAAACCGGCAGCAGAAAAAAAACGGAATATTGAATGGCCTGGGTCTGGGTGCGGGAGACGGCGGAAATGAGCAAACCCATGCCAAGCGAGCAAAGCAGAAAGAGGAGACAGATGAGCGCGAGCGCCGCCGGATCGTGAAACTGCACCCGAAAATGCCAGCCGGTCAGCAGAATGATTCCGAGAATAAGAACGATGGAGATGGCAAGGTACGGCAGAATTTTTCCGAGCACGATTTCGCGGCGACGGAGCGAGGTGACCATCAACTGATAGAGGGTGCCGGCCTCACGTTCGCGCGCGAGGGTGCAGGCCATCAGCGTGACGGTGATCAATTGCAGAATCAGGCC
>DASXNS010000112.1:0-3026 GCA_036494865.1 Chthoniobacterales bacterium
GCTCGACGGGACCGCCAACAAGAAGCACCTGGGCGCGAACGCGCTTCTCGGCGTTTCGCTTGCGACCGCGCACGCAGCGGCAGCCGCGAACGAGCTGCCGCTCTTTCGTTATCTTGGCGGAAACGCAGCGAGAGTGTTGCCGGTTCCGATGATGAACATTCTGAACGCCGGCGCGCATTCCGATGCGCCGATCGATTTCCAGGAATTCATGATCATGCCCAAAGGCGCGCCTACTTTCGCGGAAGCTGTTCGCTACGGCGCGGAAACTTTTCATGCTTTGAAAAGGGTGTTGCACGAGCGCGGGCTTTCCACCGATGTCGGCGACGAAGGCGGTTTCGCGCCGAAACTAAAGTCGGCCGAGGACGCGCTCGAATGTATCGCGATCGCCGTCGAGAAGGCCGGCTACAAATTTGGCGAACAGATTTTTGTCGCGCTCGATCCCGCTGCTTCGGAGTTTTTCGATCGGGAGCAAAGCGCTTACGTTTTCAAAAAATCGGACGGATCAAAACGCTCCGCTTCCGAGCTGATCGATTACTACGAGTCGCTCACCCGCCGCTTTCCTATCATCTCGATCGAGGATGGGTGCGCGGAAAATGACTGGGCGGGGTGGAAAGAATTGACGACGCGTCTCGGCGATAAAATTCAACTCGTCGGCGACGATCTCTTCGTGACCAATGTCGAATTTCTCCGCAAAGGAATCGAGCAAGGTGTGGCTAACTCGATCCTGATCAAAGTGAATCAGATCGGCACGTTGACTGAAACATTTGCCGCGATCGACCTGGCCGCGAAAAACAATTACACCGCAGTGATCAGCCACCGCTCCGGCGAAACCGAAGACACGACGATCGCCGACATTGCGGTCGCGACTAATGCCGGACAAATCAAAACCGGATCGCTTTGCCGGACCGATCGGGTGGCGAAGTACAACCAGCTCCTCCGGATCGCCGAGGAACTTGGTGACAACGGCGTCTATGGCAGTAAAATGCCCTAGTGGATAACCTGGCCTACGGTAATTTCCGCGCGCGGCGCGAAGCCACCATCTGGCAGCGCCTCAACAGCATTCTGCGCGTGCTGCTCGTGGTTGCGCTCGCGCTCATCATCGTCAGTTTGTTTTTGCCGCTGTATAAAAAGCTGAACCAGGGACATCGGCAGATAGACGACTTGGGAGCGCAGGTGAATGAGCAAAAGGTTTTCTTCGCGCGCCAGACTCGCGAAATAAATTTGCTGAAGACCGATCCGGTTTATCTCGAAACTCTGGCGCGTGATAAACTCGATTTGATGAAAGAAGGCGAAAAGATTTTCCGCCTCGAGCAATCTTCCGCCGCGAAGCGGAACTAAGCCGCCGCGCGCGTTATTTGCGCGCACGCGCCGGCCGGCGCTACATTCGCTCATGGCTACGGACATTCAGACCATCGATGCGGCAACTCTCAAGTCGCGCGTGCGCGAGTTGCGGAGGTTTCTTTGACGTCCCGAAGGTAGAAAACGCTCTGGCCACGCTCGATGAACGAATGAGCGCGGCCGATTTTTGGTCGAATCGCGAGCGCGCCCAGCTCGATGTCGAAGAGGTCTCGCGCCTGCGCTCATTGTTAAATCCATTGCGCGATCTGGAGCGGGCCGTGGAAGATTTTGAGGCTCTGCAGGAACTCGCGGCAGAAGAAACCGACCCGGCGCAACGCGCACAAGCGGAAAAGGAATTTGCGGCCGAGCATGCGCGATTGCTTCATCAACTGGAGGAATTCGAGCTCCGCCAATTTCTTTCCGGAGAAAATGATCGCGCAAATGCGTTCCTCACCATTCACTCCGGCGCGGGCGGAACGGAATCGTGCGACTGGGCGGACATGCTTTTGCGGATGTATCAACGCTGGATCGAGCGGAGCGGTTTCACTGCGCAGACCATCGACGTGCAGGTCGGCGAAGAAGTGGGCATCAAATCAACGACATTGCTGGTGCAGGGCGAATATGCCTACGGCTATCTCAACGCCGAGCGGGGCGTGCATCGACTCGTCCGCATCTCGCCCTTCGACGCGAACAAACGGCGCCACACTTCATTCGCCAGCGTCGACGTGGTGCCGGAAATTGCCGACAGCGCGCCGATCGAGATCAACCCGGCCGAGATTGAGGTGGACACATTTCGCGCCGGCGGCAAAGGCGGGCAGAACGTGAACAAAGTGGAGACTGCGGTGCGGATCATGCACAAGCCCACTGGGATCGTGGTCGCGTGCCAGGCGGAACGAAGCCAGGGCCGCAATCGCGAACTCGCGATCAAAATGCTGAAAGCTAAACTGTACGAAATCGAGCAGGACAAAAAGCGCGCTGAGATCGACCGGCAGTACGGCGAGAAAGGCGATGTCGCCTGGGGCAGCCAGATTCGCTCTTACGTTTTCCAGCCGTATCAAATGGTGAAGGACCATCGCACCGGCGCGGAAACCAGCGACGTGCAAGCCGTAATGGACGGCGACATCGATCTTTTCATCCAGGCAAAATTGCGCGGACAAAAAGCGAGGAAAGGCGAGGGAACTGAAATCTAAATCCGGCCTAACGAGTGCAAGCCGCTAGTTCGGCGGCGGACTCAAATCGTACATCTCCACCAGCGCAATGCCACTCGTGTTATTTACGCCCCGGACAATCGCGGTGTAGCTGCCGGGATTGAGAGTCGCTTGCAAAGCCGATTCAGCGCGCTGGCTCGGCGCGAAACCTTCCGCTTGAATCGCCGCGGCGTCTGGACCGTCCGCCCAATTGTCATTCGACGAAATCAAATTGCCGCTCGCGTCGTGCAATTCCAGAGTTGGATCGCTCAGCACATTTGCCACGCCCGAGTTCGCCAGCGACGGACCCAGCGCGCGGACGACCACTTTCTTACTCTGATTGCCGCCGACGATAAATCCGCCGATGATCACGTCGTCTCCGGTCAGGACCTGGCCGCGACTGGAAATATTTCCCGCGCGCCCGCCGGTTGTGTGGAGATCGTAGAGTTCCACCAGGCCCGTGCCGGTCAAATCGCCGTCCTGGTTGTCGTAGGCTGTCAC
>DASXNS010000113.1:0-2568 GCA_036494865.1 Chthoniobacterales bacterium
GCGATTCCGGCGCTGCTTTTTTTCAAGAACGGGCAGCTGCGCGACCAGGTCGTCGGAGTATCGAGCAAGAAGGATCTGCTCGGACGGCTCGATGCTTTGGCCTAACAACTAGATTCGCTCAGGTCCATTAGAGCGGGTAGGCGACAGCGTCTCGTTCCGGAGGCGGCCCTTTTACGATGTGCCAATGTCCGTCTTGATCGCGGACCGCGTGGCTCGCTTGCGATCCGGTAAACGGAAAGTGAATGATCCGGCGCGCTTTGACCGCATCGACGGCTTCGGCTCGTTCAGCTTCGATCTCGGCCAGGATCCTGTTCACCCTTTCATCGACCGGACCGTCGAGTAACGCTCGATGCTCGGGACTCAAAGCAATCGGAGGGAGCATGGGCTTGGTCACCGGGGCCGGAACCGGAGGCACAGAAATAGGAACTGCCGGTGCCCCGGAAGGCTTGGCATCTTCACTGCGCTTTCTGAATAGTTTCACTGCTAAGGAGAGAATAAATCGTTCAGCTTAATTCGTGCCGCGCGCTTTTTTTGGCCTAACGAATCAAACCCGCGAATTGCTGAAATTTCATGCGCCCGGCGCGGCTCGAACGCGCAACCTACAGCTTCGGAGGCTGTCACTCTATCCAGTTGAGCTACGGGCGCAGTGCGTTCGGATTATAATTGGCGGCCAGCAAAGCACAACAGGGTGGCGAACCCGCAGACGCCGAAGAGATTTTTCTACAACCCAAATTAGAACGCGCAGCTTGAGAAAAAATAGCTAAGCGTTTCGATCAGCGATCTTTCCTTTTGCTTTTCGCGGGTCCTCGATTGAAAATGAACGCCCGCCGGAGCGGGGGAAAAAGGAGCCGAAATGAGCAGGATTATTGACGCGATCGAAAAAGAGCAATTAAAGACCGACCTGGGCGTTTTCAAGGTTGGCGACGGCGTCCGCGTGCACACCCGGGTGGTGGAAGGCGACAAGGAGCGGATCCAGATTTTTGCGGGGATCGTCATCGGCCGGAAAGGTCGCGGATTGAACGAGACCTTTACGGTGCGCCGCATTTCCTACGGCGAAGGGGTGGAGCGCGTGTTTCCGCTTCATTCGCCGCGGATTGCAAAAATCGAAGTCGAAAAGGAAGGCCGCGCTCGTCGCGCTAAATTGAATTACCTGCGCGAGCGCAAGGGCAAGGAAGCGACCGCGGTCCGAGAATGAACCGCGAGCGAATTAAGGATTTACCATTTTAGCGATTGCGCTTTAAGATCGGGTTAAGTCCCGATCGCTCAATGTATCGTCGTTGTGGTTTCCGGCACGAACGCAGATTGCGCTCTCTCGGTGTCTCCACCATCGCCGGGATCGATGAAGCGGGACGCGGGGCACTGGCTGGTCCGGTTGTCGCGGCGGCAGTCGTTCTGCCGGAGAAATTTCAGCATCGGGAGCTGAACGATTCCAAACAGCTGCTGCCCGAAAAGCGGGAAGCAATTTATCACGACCTGCTCGGCAACAGCGCGGTCTGCTGGGCGATCGGGCTGGTCGATTCGGTGGAGATCGACGCAATCAATATTTTGCGCGCCACCCACAAAGCGATGCGGACCGCGATCGATCTGTTGCACCTCCGGCCCGATCATGTCCTGATCGACGGCCTGCCGGTTTTTCATTTTCCACTTCCGCAAACGGCGATCATCGATGGCGATTGCTACAGTCTCACGATCGCCGCGGCGAGCGTGATCGCGAAAGTGACTCGCGATAAAATTATGCGCGACTTTTGCGCTCGTTTCCCGGAATACTGTTTTAGTCAGCACAAAGGTTACGGCACGAAGCTGCACCTGCTGAAATTGCATGAACACGGGCCTTGTCCGATTCATCGCCGATCTTTCGAACCGGTGGCGCAACCCCTTTTCGCCTTCGCCGCCGGAGCATCTGCGGCTTGGGACGAGAGGGGAGAAACTGGCCTGCCATTTTCTGCGCCGGAACGGCTACAAGATTCTGTATCGTAATTTTCGCGGACGCGCCGGCGGCGAGATCGATATTGTTTGTCGCGATAATGACACTCTTGTTTTCGTGGAAGTGAAAACCCGGACACGCGAAGATTTCGGCCGGCCCTTCGACGCGGTCGATCGCAACAAACAAAAACGCATTTCGCGCGGCGGGCTGGCCTGGTTGCGGCTGCTGGACGATCCGGACATCTTGTTTCGTTTCGATGTGGTGGAAGTGATCATCGCAGAGGGAGGCACGCCGCGTTTCGAATTATTGCGCAATGCGTTCGCGCTTTCGCAGCCGTATATTTATTGAGCAGGGCCGGTTTCATCGTCCGCTTGTCAATTCCAGTTCTGAGCGCGCTGGTTTTTTAATTATTCCGCGCGCGTTTGCGCAAACTGGGAGCGATCAAACAAAATCGAGCGGCTATGTTCGCAAAGTTACTCGAACAATTCATAAGAGAGAATACTCAGGCAGTAAATCGCCGCGGTTTCCACACGCAGCACTATCGGGCCCAAAGTGATCGGCCGGCATTGCTGAGCGCGGGCGAGCGAGAGCTCCGCTGGCGTGAAATCACCTTCCGGGCCGACCAGCATTAGGACGCTTCGAGG
>DASXNS010000114.1:0-5233 GCA_036494865.1 Chthoniobacterales bacterium
TGGAAAAACTCCGGCCCGGTGAGACGAGCGAGCCGTTTCGTTCTCATTTGGGATTTCATCTCATTCGGCTGACCGATAGGAAAGCGCCGCATCTGCTGGAATTCCAGGAAGCGCGCCCGGAGATTTTGCTCGCAATCGTCAACCAGCGCCGAGCCTCAATCGCCAATCGCTTCGCGGATGATTTAGCCGGGTTTGCTCAGTTTCGTCCGAGTTTTTAACGGAACTTCGGCATTGCGTCCGCGCGAGTTTGCCCTGATTTTCAGCGAAAGCCATCACTGCCAGCAGCGGTGAAGGCGGGAAATTGAATGTCAATTCGCACACGGAAAAACGTTGGAGTCATCGGCCTGGGAATTATCGGTCAACGAGTAGCCGATAATCTTCGGCAGCAC
Source organism: Chthoniobacterales bacterium (assembly GCA_036494865.1). Classification (GTDB taxonomy): domain Bacteria; phylum Verrucomicrobiota; class Verrucomicrobiia; order Chthoniobacterales; family UBA10450; genus AV80. The sequence continues at coordinate 390 of DASXNS010000114.1, forward strand.
GGATTCCATGTCTTCGTCTGGAACCGCACTCCGCGCCCTGTTCCTAATTTTGTCGGCTCGGTGGCGGAAGTCGCTGAGCTCTGCGACTTCATCCAAATTTTTGTGTCGGACGACGAAGCGCTTCTGGAAGTAGCGCAGCGGATGACGCGCGATTTGACCTCGCACCACGTGGTGATGGCGCATACCACCGTTTCGCCGGACACGATGCGAGCCACGGCCGAAATCGTGAAACGCCGAGGAGCGCAATTTTTGGATGCGCCTTTCACCGGCAGCAAGAAGGCGGCGGAAAATGGACAACTGGTTTACTACGTGGGCGGCGAGGAAGCCGCGCTCCAGCAAGCGCGTCCGATTCTCGAAGCGAGCAGCAAGGAAATTATCCAGATGGGCGAAGTGGGCGACGCGACCACGATCAAAGTTGCGACCAACATGGTGACGGCCGCCACCGTACAGGGGGCGGCCGAGGCGCTCGCGCTCGTGCATAAATCGGGGTTATCCGTTGAAAAATTTGTCGCGGCCATGGGCCACAACGGGAGCAATTCGGCAACCCTCGAAATGAAATTGCCGATGATGATTGCAGGGAATTTTGAGCCAAATTTTTCGGTGAAGCACATGTTGAAGGATGTCGTAATCGCGAGCCGGCTCGGGCGCACCTTTGGCCTCGAGTTTGGCGCGACTGACGCCACTCGGCATGGATTAGTGGAGGAAATGCGACAAGGCCGCGGCGATGACGATTACGCTTCGCTCTTTCGACAATATTTTCCGGCTGGCCATCCGCTTAAATCCGACGGCGTGTCGGAGGAGGATAAACAGCCTCGGCTCGCAGGTATCGATGAAGAGAAGCGCGCCGAACCGGAGCCGGTCGCTGCAAAGGTAGCCGCCGAAAACGCACCGAGCCCTGCCTCGTCGAGCAAAGTCGATGCTGAGAAAGCGAGTGATGTTCCCGCGCCATCGGAGCCCGACGATACGCCCGCCACCATTGCAGTTTCCGTTGAGCAAAAGATCGAAGATGCATCAATAATCGGCGCGTCGAATGAACAGCCGGCATTTTCGCTCCACACCGGGTTGAAGTCCGAGACCAGAGAGGAAGCGGAAATCGATGCTCCCCGGGGATTGTGGGAAGGTTTCTGGCGACGGCGGGCCGGCGATTGAGCGCGCCAGAAGCGTCCCGGATGACGCCGCTGCTCGATCTCGAACAACGTGCGTTTTTTGATTTCTCGTCACGCGTAAAACTGCGCCTAGCGGGGCCGGATTCGCTTCGGTTCTTGAACGGTCAAATCACAAACGATTTGCGGAAGACAACCGGCGCTTCGGCCCTGCAGGCTTCGCTCCTGAACGCGAAAGGTAAATTGAGCGCGCATGTTTTTATTTCGGCGGAGAGCGATTCGTTCTTAATGGATGCCGAGCCGGAATTGCGGGAGGCACTTCCCGCTCGAATCGACCGTTATATCATCGCGGACGATGTCCAAATCGAGGACCTCACCGATCGGTTTGCGCTGTTCCATGTCACCGGCGAACAAGCGCCGGCGTCGTCCGAGCAGGCAAGAATTTTGCAGGCGAACCGGTTCGGCTGTTGCGGATGGGACATTTGGGTGGAGCGAGCCCGGGAAGAAGCGGTGCGAAAACAATTCTCTTCTCTGTTTTTTTGCGATGAGGAATGCGCAGAAGTTTTCCGCATCGAGCGCGGCATTCCGAAGTGGGGCCGGGAACTGACGGATCAAATCATTCCGAACGAGGCGAACTTGGAAGCTTCCTCGATCGATTATTCCAAAGGCTGCTACATCGGACAGGAAGTTATTTCCCGGATGAAGATGTCCGGCCAAACTAACAAACGTTTGTGCGGCCTGGTTTCGGTTTCCTGCGTTCCACTTCAGCCCGGGATGCGATTGTTGGCTGGAAACGGAGAGGGCAAAGAAATCGGCTGGATCACGAGCTCGACGCACAGCCCGCGGCTGGAAAAGGAAATCGCGCTCGGCTACGTGAAGCGCGGCTTCAATTCGTTAGGCACGAATCTCCAGGCTGGAACGGCGGAAAGCGCTGAATCAAAAATCGCAATCACGGTGGTGGCACTTCCATTTGTCTGAGAGCGAGGATGGCGAGGATCAATCTCAAACAAGTCACGCCGATTGATCGCGCGATGGACCTGGAAATCCACGATCGTGAGTTCGTGGTGCTGAGTGGGCCGACGGGCGCAGGAAAATCGACCGTTTTGCGAATGATCGCGGGGCTCGAGAAAATTTCGAACGGTGACATTTTCATCGACGATCGGCGAATCAACGACCTCGCGCCAAAGGAGCGCGAGGTCGCCGTCGTGTTTCAAAACCAGGCGCTCTATCCACAAATGTCGGTCGCGCAAAATCTGGCCTTTGGCTTGAAGCGCCGGAAATTTGGGCAAGCCGAAACAAAGAAACGCGTCGCCGAGGCGGCCCGTATTTTTGCTCTCGAGCAGTTTCTAGAAAGCAAACCGAGCACACTCTCGCCCGAGCAACGGGCGCGGGTCGCGCTCGCCCGTGCCGCCACCCGGCAACCGAAAATATTTCTTTTCGACGAGCCACTTTCGGGGATTGATGCCGGGAGCCGCGCCCGTCTGCGCGCGGAAATCATCAAACTGAGCCGGCGTTTGTTCGCAACCATGCTCTACGTCACTTCGGACCCCAGCGAAGCAATGGCGCTGGGCGGGGACCGGATCGTCGTGATGAATGACGGCGCGATCGAGCAGGCCGACGAACCGTTCACAATCTACAACAAACCAATCAGCGTTTTGGTCGCGAAATTTTTCGGCAGCCCGCCGATGAATCTTTTGCGCGGAACTCTGAAACGCGATCGCGACTCGATCCTTTTCCGTGAATCGGAAAACGGCACTGTGGAATTGCATTTGCCCTTAACGCAATTTCCGGCGGCGGCGAATTTGAACAGCGAGCCGGTGCTGCTCGGTATTCGGCCGGAGGATATCCAGATAGCGCCGCCTTCAATCGGAAGCGAAAAATCGTCTCCAAGTTTTCCGGCGATCGTGGAAAACATCGAGCTGGCGGGTGCGGAGGCGCTTATTTATTTCCAAACCGGCGCCCATACGGCGGTTTGTCGCACACGAAGCGGGCGGGGTCTCCCCGAGAGTGGTCATCGTTCTCGATTCCTCATAAATGCAGAAACGCTCCATTTTTTCGACCCAATCTCCTCCCGCCGCCTGACCTAGAACGTAATTTCCTTCCCTCCTGAATCTTGCGAGTTTTTTTTATTGCCTTTCCAAGGCGAGCGCGGGTAATGTCGGCCCCCTCAACCAAGAAACTGCAATTGAATCAACAACTACTCTCCGAAATCGGCCGCACACAGCGGTTAGAAATTCTCAATACTCTGAAAAGGACCAAGGGCCTTTCGGTCAACGAGCTCGTCACCAAAATGAAGATGAGCTATATGGGAATCAAACAGCATTGTCTCACTCTGGAGCGCGACGGTTATCTCGATACCTGGCGCCGCCCGCAAAAAATGGGCCGCCCGGAAATGGTCTATCGCCTGACTCGCCGGACGCACGATTTGTTTCCGTGCGACAGCAACGATTTCACCCTCGAACTGCTAAAATCGATCAAGGACGTTTATGGCCCGAACGGACCAGAGAAAATGCTGTTCAATGTTTTTGAGCGAAAAACCGAGGCGCTGAAATCGAAGGCCAAGGGCGAGACGGTAGTGGAGCGCGCGAAATGGCTGGTGGCGCAGCGCGAGAAGGAAGGGTTCATGTCGCAATTCGTGAATGACGAAAAAGAAGGCGGACCGCAAATCCTTGAATGCCATTCGCCCATCTTGAATCTGCTCGATCAATACCCGATCATCGGCCGGCTCGAGCGCGATCTCGTCGCCAGCGTGGTCGGCACGGAAGTCCGGCGCGAAGAAACCCGCAACTCGGGTTTGTACGAGTGCGCGTTTTATTTCTCGGTTTAAGCGAGAAGCGCCGGCGGAGAATTCCGCTTTCGCATCAGACGAATTGCGGTTGATTGATGGCCCATGTTACGGGCCTTTCCGACCGCCGTTATCGAGAATTTGCAGCCGCTGATCGATGGCGGACGCTATCCGGTCAAGCGCGTCGTCGGCGATGATTTGGTCGTCGAAGCGGATGTCTTTAAAGACGGGCACGATGTGGTCGCCGCTGCGCTGAAATGGCGGCTGCTCGGCGAAACGCGCTGGCATGAAACGCCCATGGCGTTCGTCGATAACGATCGCTGGCGCGCCGTTTGCACTCTTTATGAAAATGCCACCTACGAATACACCATCGAAGCCTGGACAGATTCATTTCGCGGCTGGCAGCATGAATTTTCCACAAAATTTAAAGCCGGCATTACGAATCTCCGCAGTGAAACATTAGAAGGCTCGGCTCTTCTCGATGAGGCCGCGGCCCGCGCGGACGATGTGGCCGACGCATCACGACTGCGCGAGCTCGCGGAAACTATTCGGGTAAGCGAGCCGGCTGCAATCAACGAGATCGCGCATTCGGGCGAATTGGAAGTGCTGATGGCGACTTACCCGGATCGCGCCAGCGCGACGCAATATGCGCCCGCGCCTCGGGTGGTGGTCGATCGCAAAGCAGCGCGCTACGCGGCCTGGTACGAATTTTTCCCGCGCTCGGCTGAAGGCCGCGGCGATCGCGGCTCCACTTTTCGCGATTGTCTTCCGCGAATCGATGACGCCAAAGCGATGGGATTCGATGTTATTTATTTTCCGCCAATCCATCCGATCGGTCACACTAACAGGAAAGGCCGCAATAATTCCGTCACCTGCGAAGCGGGAGAGCCGGGTGTGCCTTATGCGATCGGGAGCGAATTCGGCGGGCACAAATCGATCGAACCAGCGCTCGGGAC
>DASXNS010000115.1:0-2295 GCA_036494865.1 Chthoniobacterales bacterium
TGGATCTCATCGATGAAAAGAACGTCGCCTTTTTCCAAACTCGTCAGCAACCCCGCGAGCTCACCGGCTTTTTCGATGACAGGTCCGCTCGTGTTTTTCACACTCACGCCCATCGCGTTCGCGATGATGTTGGCCAGGGTAGTCTTGCCAAGACCGGGCGGCCCGCTCAGCAAAATATGCTCGAGAACGTCACCGCGTTTTTTTGCCGCTTCAACCAGGAGCTCGAGACGTTCGCACACTTTCACCTGGCCGGTGAACTCGCTGAACAGCGGCGGCCGGAGCGAGACTTCGAAAACTGGATCAGGCTCGGGCGGTTTCATTCACGGCGCTCTCTCATCTTCTAATTTTTTTGTCATCACCAGCTCCGTTCCGCGCGCTTTCAAAATATAATCGACTTTGTCGAACGCGTTCCGGATCAAATGCAAACCGAGTCCGCCGGGCCGGATCAAATCGTGCGCCCGGCCTTTCATTCCCGAGGCCGAGACTTGTTTGCCGTAATCGCGCAGCCGCATTCGGATGCAATGGCGTAGACCTTCGAGCGAAAGCGCGATCAGTTGATCGTCGCGCAAATGATAAGCGTGCCGAATAATATTGGTGCAGGCTTCGTCCACACCCAGGACCATGAGGGTTCGTTCCTTTTCGGAAAATGGATACGCGTCGAGAAAACGACGCACGAATTTTCGCATCAGCGCGAGGTTGCCGGTGTGGCTGGAAAATTCGACCTTCCTTTTTTTCATGGCGGCAAAGAAAGGCTGAACGCATGTCGCGCCTCATTCAAGTTCAGAAGCCAAAACGGGTGGACAACGCAGCCTAGCGTAGCTCTCTTTCGCCATGTGGAAATCGCTTCTCGCCTCGCTTCTTCTCGCGGCCCCGGTTTTTGCGGAGGAAAATCCTAGTGCATATGAAGCGTTGCGCGTGGTCGGGACGCGCTTGAGTCGCGACACGGTCAACCGCGTTATCTCGGTGACCGGAATCGAGGGTGATCCGCAGCCGCGAACCTGGACAATTCTTCTCGAAGATCGCCAAGCGAATGGCGGCGTGCGCGAAGTCGTGGTGGAAGATCAGGAGATTGTTTCGGAACGCACGCCGGCTCATTCCGTCGTCGGTTCCACTGAAAACGCGACCATTAAGACCTCACGCCTTAATCTGGATTCGACCGGCGCGTATGCGGTCGCGAGTCATACGGCCGAGACGTCGCACGTTGTTTTCTCGCGAGTGAGTTACACCCTCCGCACCGATGAGCGCGGCAATCCGCTCTGGATCGTGACCCTCCAGGATCGCTCGTCCCGGCCGCTCGGCACGATCCACATTCGCGCGAACAACGGCAGCGTCGCGCGGGTGGAAGGAATGTATCAGGGCCGCAACATGGAGCAGGTCGAAGAAGATCGCGGGCCCGAGCGTGAAGATGCGGATAATCCTCCCGCCGCGGACGATGAAGACGGCGATGAGAACATCGTCAAACGCCGGATCAAGGAAATGTTCCGGCGCACCAGGGACGATGCGCGCCACATGTTTGAGCGGGTGCGCCGTTCGTTCGTCGATTTTTTCGATCGACGCTGATAGTGCGCAAGAGCGCGATTCAATTGTGAAATCTCAGCGAGAACTTTGGCTGGCTCTTCCATTCGCCGCCTGGAAGGAAACCTGCGAAACGCTCCATATGTGGACCCAAATCGTCGGCAAGGTCCGTCTCGCCCTGACGCCCTGGACCAACCATTCCTGGCACGTCACGCTTTATCTTTCCGCTCGTGGCCTAACGACATCGCCGATTCCTTGTCATTCCCGGATATTCGAGATGGAATTCGATTTCCTGGATCACCTCCTGCGAATCAACACGAGCGAAGGCCGGGAAAAAATTATTCCTCTGGCGCCAAAGTCCGTTTCGAAGTTTTACGGGGAAACAATGAACGCGCTGAACGAGCTCGATCTTTCAGTCGAGATCAACACCACGCCGAACGAAGTCGACCCGGCAATTCCGTTTGAGCAGAATAACAAGAATGCCGCTTACGATCCCGAATTTGCGAATCGTTTCTGGCGCGTTCTTCTCCAGAGCGATCGCGTCTTCAAAGAATTCCGCTCCGATTTTTGCGGTAAATGCAGTCCCGTCCATTTTTTCTGGGGCAGTTTCGATCTCGCCGTCACCCGCTTTTCCGGGCGGCCCGCTCCGCCGCATCCCGGCGGAGTGCCGCATTTGCCGGATGCGATCACTCGCGAAGCTTATTCGCAGGAAGTGAGCAGCCTCGGCTTTTGGCCAGGCAACGCGACGATGCCTGAACCGATTTTTTATTCCTACGCTTA
>DASXNS010000116.1:0-6913 GCA_036494865.1 Chthoniobacterales bacterium
GCTTTATCTGGTCGGCGATACGGCCCGGATCGAAAAGGAATTGAAGCACCACTGCTGCAACGATCGCCGGATCGAGATCGTGCATGCGACCCAGGTGGTGGAAATGAGCGACGCAGCGGTTGATTCTGTCCGCCGAAAAAAAGATTCGTCAGTCAGTCGCGCGGTTGATCTGGTGAAAAAGGGAGACGCGACCGCGATCGTCAGCGCGGGACATACCGGCGCCGCCGTCGCTGCCACCACGATCAAGCTGCGCACACTTCCCGGTGTCGATCGGCCCGGCATTGCCGCTGTTATTCCATCGGAGACAAATATTTTTGTGTTGATCGATGCGGGCGCGAACAGCGACGCACGCGCCGAACACCTGGTGCAATACGCCATCATGGGCTCCGTCTATTCGCGGCATGTCCTCGGTTACAAAACACCGGCGGTCGGGCTGATGTCGATCGGTGATGAAGATGTGAAGGGGAGCGATTTGACCAAGGAAGTTTTCAAAATGCTGAAGCAGAGCTCGCTCAACTTCCGCGGGAACATCGAAGGGCACGATCTGTTCGCCGATCCGGTCGAGGTCGTGGTCTGCGATGGATTTGTCGGCAACGTGATTTTGAAAACGTGCGAATCGATCGCGGACGCGATTTTCAAATGGCTCAAGCACGAATTGATGAGAAACAAAACGCGGATGGCCGGCGCTTACCTGGCGCGGAACGCGTTTCGCGCGATCAAGAAAAAAACCAACTACGAAGAATACGGCGGGATGCCGCTGCTGGGCGTGAACGGTATTTGCATCATCGCCCACGGAGCGAGCACGCCGCTCGCGATCAAGAACGCGTTGCGGGTCGCGGCCGAATCGATTGAACAGCAAGTCAACCCGCATATCGTCGAGGAAGTCCGGCGTCATCATGAAACGACAACCCCGCTCGAGCCCGCGCTCCGGTAAGCCGCGGCGCACCGTTTCCATCATCGGCACCGGCAGCTACGCGCCGGAAAAAATCCTGACCAACGCCGATCTGTCCAAAATGGTGGACACGACCGACGAATGGATCACCACCCGGACCGGCATCAAGGAACGCCGCATCGCCGCCAAGAACGAATCCACCAGCGACATGGCAGCGAAAGCCGCACTCGCGGCGATGGAGCAGGCGGGAATTTCCGGCACGGACATCGATTTGATTCTGCTCGCGACGGCCACGCCCGACATGTTGTTCCCGGCGACGGCTTGTTTGGTGCAAACAAAAATCGGCGCGACCAACGCCGCTTGTCTCGATGTCTCAGCAGCCTGCGCCGGTTTCCTTTTCGCGGTGGAAATCGCGCAGCAATTCATAACCTCCCATACCTACGAAACGGTGCTGGCGATTGGCGCGGAGAAACTCAGTTCGATCACGAACTGGAACGATCGCAACACCTGCGTCCTTTTCGGCGACGGCGCGGGCGCGGCGATTTTAGGACATCGCGGAAGCGCGCACGGCGTCATCGCCACCCATGTCGGGAGCGACGGGCAATACGCCGACATTCTTTTCATGCCGGGCGGCGGCAGCCGCACCCCGATCACGCGGGAGAACGTCGATCAAAATCTGCAAACCATCCACATGTCGGGCAAAGACGTTTACAAGCAGGCCGTGACCGCGATGCTGGCGGCGTCGAAAAAAGTTCTCGACCAGGCCGGCCTAACGATTGACGACATCGCCTGCGTGATTCCCCATCAGGCGAACGTCCGCATCATCGAAGCGATTGCCGATCGGCTGAAAATTCCGATCGAGAAATTTTACGTGAATCTCGATCGCTACGGAAATACTTCTGCGGCCGCGGTAGCGATCGCGCTCGATGAAGCGAACCGCTCTGGGCGGATCAAGGCCGGCGATTATGTGCTGATGGTCGTCTTCGGCGGCGGGCTCACCTGGGCGAGCACCGTGATCGAATGGTGAACCGCTTCGTTCGCGGCGGAGTTTTTCGTTCGCAATCTGCTGTGCATTTCCGAAAAGGAATATTCTGTTATTCTGATCTCTAGCGCTATCGGGAACGAAATCATGCTGATCGAAACTCACGCCCATCTCGACTATCCCGATTTCGCCGGCGATTTCGACGACGTGCTCCGCCGGGCGGAAGCAGCGGACGTGACCCGGATCATCACGATCGGGACGTCGATCGAAAGCAGCCGGCGCGCGATCGAGCTAGCAGAAAAATATCCGAATATTTATGCGGTGATCGGTGTTCATCCGACCTCGGTGGAAGAATCGACTGAAGATGTTATCACGCCGCTGCGCGAATTGGCGGCGAGTAAGCGCGTGGTCGCGATCGGCGAGACCGGTTTGGATTATCATACCCTGCCGAGCGTCGAATTGGCGAAGGAACGAAAGACGCAGGTTTTCGCGAAGGCGCTCCAAAGTTCCACCGAAGAAGAAATCGAAGCCGATATTCACGACGGCGCCTACAAATCGAAACAGGCCAGTCTCTTCGAGCAGCAGCTGGATCTCGCGGTGGAGCTCGGGCTGAATGTCGTTGTTCATCAACGCGACGCCTGGGAGGACACGCTGGATATGATACGGCCTTACTCCGGCAAACTGCGCGGCGTTTTTCATTGCTTCGGCGGCACCCGCACTCAGGCCGACGAAGTCCTCGCGCTCGGCTCTCTGGTTTCGTTCACTGGAATTGTGACTTTCAAGAATGGCGCGGCGGTGCGCGAGGTCGCGGCGAACCTCTCGTTAGGCGATTTCATGGTCGAGACCGATTGTCCTTATCTGGCGCCGGTTCCTTTTCGCGGAAAACGGTGCGAGCCGGCCCACACCCGTCTCGTCGCGGAATCGATCGCGACAGCCCGGGGAATGACGATCGAGCAGTTGGCCCACGCAACGACCCAAACCGCGGAAACTTTTTTTCGATTTCGGGGATGACAATTCGCTCGGCCTGTTTCCTGTTCGCGATTGTGCTCGGTCTCAGCTCGTGCGTCGCGCCGGACACGCGCCATCATATCGTCATCAGCGTGCCGCAACAGCGCCTGGCCCTTTTGGATAACGGCGTTCTGCTCGCGACCTATCCGATCTCAACTTCGAAGTTCACGCTCGGCGATTGGCCGGGAAGCCGCGGCACGCCGCTGGGCGAATTGAAGATCGCGGAGAAAATCGGAGGCGCGGCTCCGAGCGGCGCGGTCTTCAAGGATCGGCGAGCGACCGGAGAAGTCCTCGCGCCGGATGCACCCGGTCGCGATCCGATTGTGACCCGAATTCTTTGGCTGCGCGGCTGCGAAATGCAAAACGCGAATGCACACAGCCGCTACATTTATATTCACGGAACGCCGGAGGAGCGAAAAATTGGTTCGCCCGCGAGCTATGGCTGTGTGCGGATGCGTTCGCGCGATGTGATTCAGCTTTACGATATCGTCGGTTCCGGCGCGCGAGTCACGATCCTGAATGCGCCGCTCGCGGCCATCGTGCCGACAACCGCTCCCGTTCCACCAACCGCGGATCCTAAGAGCGCAGTAGCTCTCGCCGAAAAAAAACCGGCGCAGAGTACGAGGGCTTCCCGCGAAATGACGACTCGTTAGGCAGATCCGCGATCGAGGCCAAGCCGGAAAATTTACGGCAATTTCCCGAGCTGTTCACGCGCGTCGCGGCGGGAAAGCGCTTCAAGGTCGGCGTCCACCATAATCTCGACGAGTTCACGGAAACGCACCTTTGGTTCCCAATCGAGAATCTTCTTTGCTTTCGAGGCGTCGCCGATCAGCAGATCGACTTCCGCCGGGCGCTCATAGCGGTCATCGTGCCGGACATACTCCTTCCAATCGAGATCGACGCGTCCAAAGGCGATGTCGAGAAATTCCCGGATCGAATGCGTTTCGTTTGTCGCCATGACAAAATCATCGCCCTCTCCATGCTGCAAAATCCGCCACATGCCCTCCACATATTCCGGCGCGTAACCCCAATCGCGTTTCGCGTCGAGATTGCCGAGGAAAAGTTCCTTCTGGAAGCCGTACTTGATCGCCGCGACTGCGCGCGAAATTTTTCGCGTCACGAACGTCTCGCCGCGGCGCGGACTCTCGTGATTAAAAAGAATGCCATTGCTCGCGCAGAGCCCGTAGCTTTCGCGATAATTGACCGTCGCCCAATAGGCGAAAAGTTTTGCGACGCCGTAGGGACTGCGCGGCCAGAAGGGCGTCGCCTCGGTTTGCGGCACCTGTTGCACTTTGCCGAACATTTCGCTGCTTGAGGCTTGATAGAATTTCGAGCGCACCCCGGTTTCGCGGATCGCTTCCAGAATGCGGATCGTGCCGACACCGGTCACGTCCGAAGTATATTCCGGAATGTCGAAGCTAACCCGCACGTGGCTCTGGGCTGCAAGATGATAAATTTCGTCCGGCTTAAGTTCGTAAAGCAGCTTCACCAGATTCACCGAGTCGCTGAGGTCGCCGTAGTGGAGGAACAACCGCACGCCGTTGATGTGCGGATCGGCATAGAGATGATCGATCCGCGCTGTGTTGAAGGTGCTCGCGCGCCGAATAATGCCGTGGACCTCGTAACCCTTTTCGAGCAACAGATCGGCAAGATAACTGCCGTCCTGCCCCGTTATTCCCGTGATGAGCGCGCGTTTCATTTTGTTCCAATCATCAATGATGCCAATACCGCGCGTTGCGCCGCAATCAATTCTCCGATTCCTTTTCGCCCGAGCGCCAGCATTTGTTCCAGCTCAATACTCGAAAACGTCGCTTCTTCGCCTGAGCCCTGCAGCTCGACGAATTCACCGTCTTCAGTCGCGACAAGGTTAAGGTCAACGATCGCGCCCTTGTCCTCTTCGTAATTCAAATCGAGAAGCGGTTCGCCGTTTACCACGCCGGCGCTCACCGCCGCCACCAATTTTCGAATCGGCGGCGCTTCGATCTTTTTCTCATCCGCTAATTTCCGGCAGGCCACCGCGACCGCCAGACTCGCGCCCGTAATCGCTGCGGTGCGTGTTCCGCCGTCCGCCTGAAGCACGTCGCAATCGATCCACATCGTGCGGGGCCCAAGTTTTTCGAGGTCAATCACCGCGCGCAACGACCGGCCGATCAGCCTCTGAATCTCCGTCGTCCGCCCGTCGAGCCTGCCCCTGGTGATATCGCGCGGCTTTCGCGTATTGGTCGAGTAAGGCAACATCGAATACTCGGCCGTAAGCCAGCCGCCGGTCACGCCCTGTTCTTTCATCCACCGCGGGACTGTTTCCTCGATCATCACGCCGCAAATCACCCGCGTGTTGCCCATCGCCACCAGCACTGATCCGCTCGCGTGCGGCGCGATGCCAAGCTCGAATGAAACAGGACGAATCTCGTCCGCAGCACGTCCCTCGAGTCGTTGGTTAGTCGGATTCAAATCGTCCGCAGATTACGCAGATTGGCAGAGATGACAGAATAAATTCTGTGAAATCTGCGGAGAGCCGTCCGTCCGAGCCACTATTTCGCGATCCTCCACGCAAAAAATTTCGCTTTCTCGCAAAAAAATCGCTTTTCCCGGTTGACGGTCATTTTTCGATGGCTACCTTGTTGACCCCGCCTGAAACGGGGCTCCCGTAGTCGCAAGACGAAAAGAGTTGGTTCTCGCCTATTTTTGGGACTGCAAATTGGAACTCAATTTTGTCCCGGCATGATGAAACCCGCAGGGGCGGGAAGGAATTATCGCCGGAGATCAAATTGGGTTTTTTTGTGGGCTGAAATGGGGCGCGCACCGCTGGTTCTTTGATATCTACATACAGGGTAGTAAGTACAACTTTTAAGAGCTGAGTCTGAAAAGAAAGACCGGGAAGGTAAGATGTCCCGGTCCGAGAGTTTCAGTTATCAAGTTTGAGCGTCGAATTGGAAACGATTTGGCGTTCTACAGATTGATCAAGCTACAAAGAGCACATAATGGATGCCTTGGTGCCAATAGGCGATGAAGGACGTGGCTAACTGCGATAAGCCTCGGAGAGCGGTAAACACGCTGTGACCCGGGGATTTCCGAATGGGATAACCTGAGTGGGGTAACACCTGCTCGAGTCTCTGTGAATACATAGCAGGGACATCGCGACACCCGGTGAAGTGAAACATCTCAGTAACCGGAGGAACAGAAAGCGAAAGCGATTCCGTAAGTAGTGGCGAGCGAAAGCGGAACAGACCAAACCACCAGCTTGCTGGTGGGGTTGTAGGAGCCCGATGTGGTAGTGCAATGGTTAGATGAAGCGAATGGAAAATCGCTCCAGAGAGGGTGACAGGCCCGTAATCGAAAACCAAAGCACGCCTAGGGATTTCCTGAGTAATACGATGCACGTGAAACTTCGTATGAATCCACGCCGACCACGGCGTAAGTCTAAATACTAATTGGCGACCGATAGTGAACAAGTACCGCGAGGGAAAGGTGAAAAGAACCGCTGTGAGCGGAGTGAAATAGTACCTGAAATTATGTGCTTACAAGGTGTCAAAGCCGGGTCTATTCTGCGGAGCAGAATAGAATTGCCGATTTTCGATTTCCGATTTGCGATTTTGGTTTGTCGCGCGCTTTGCGCGCCATTCTTTTCAATCGACATTCGGCAATCGCAATTCGCAAATTAGGGTCTGCAGAGCAGACCCGGTGATGGCGTGCCTTTTGCTTAATGAGTCTGCGAGTTATTGTCAGTGGCGAGCCTAAGTCGTTCTGCGATGGAGGCGAAGCGAAAGCGAGTCCGAAATGGGCGATCCTAGTCGCTGGCAATAGACCCGAAGCCGAGGTGATCTACCCATGAGCAGGTTGAAGGTTGCTTAACCGCAACTGAAGGACCGAACCCGTGAAGGTTGAAAACTTCTGGGATGACTTGTGGGTAGGAGCGAAAGACTAATCAAACCCGGTGATAGCTGGTTCTCCCCGAAATAGCTTGAGGGCTAGCCTCGTGTGCTGACCTGCGGAGGTAGAGCACTGGATGAACTAGAGCCCATACCAGGGTA
>DASXNS010000117.1:0-7828 GCA_036494865.1 Chthoniobacterales bacterium
AAATTCCGCTGCACACGCTGCGCACGCCGATTGACTATGGTTTTGCTGAGGCCAACACGGTTTACGGGAAAATCGGCGTGAAATGTTGGATCTGTAGAAAAGAAGAGCGGCCAGCCGAACCGCCCCCTGCTCCTGCCGCGCCGCCGCCGCCGCCACCCCAGCCAGCTGAAGTTTAGGAGGAATCTTTATGCCATTGATGCCAAAACGCGTGAAGTATCGGAAGACCCAGCGGGGCAGCCGCAAGGGGACCGCTTCGCGCAATCTGCGAATTGACTTCGGCGAATTCGGCTTGCAAACGCTCGAACGCGCCTGGATTACAAACACGCAGATCGAAGCGGCCCGCGTGGCGTTGACCCGCAGCATGAAGCGCAAAGGGAAGCTTTGGATCCGCATTTTCCCCGACAAATCGGTGACGTCGCGTCCGCCGGAAACCCGAATGGGCAAGGGCAAAGGCCAGCCGGAATATTGGGTGGCGACGGTCAAGCCGGGCAATATTTTATTCGAGTTGGATGGTGTAACGGAATCGGTCGCACGCGAATCCCTCCGGCTCGCGGCGGACAAATTGCCGGTCCGGACAAAGTTTCTTACCCGGCACCACGTGGCCGCCGCCTAACGAATATGAAATTCAAAGAAGTTGCGGAGATGAGCAGGGACGAGTTGCTGACCAAGAAGCGCGATATGCGGCAGGAAAGTTTGCATTTGCGATTGCAACAGCAGAGCGGGCAGTTGGAGCAGCCGAGCCGATTGAAATTGCTGCGTCGGCAGGTGGCGCAGATCGAAACGGCGCTCTCGCAACGAGCCGCGAAGGCGGAAAAGAAATAGCATTTTATGGCCGAAGAAAATCAACAGGCAGCGAACCCGGACGCGATCGAGCCGGCTCGTGGAGCACGGAAGACGCGGACCGGAGAGGTCATTTCGAGCGGGATGAACAAGACGATCATAGTCCGGACGGTGACGCGTGTGCCGCATGCGAAATTCGGCAAGATCGTGAAACAGATGAAGAAATTTTACGCCCACGACGAAGAGAACAAGGCCAAGGCCGGAGATACCGTCCGGATCATGGAAACGCGGCCGCTGAGTAAATTGAAGCGCTGGCGGCTGGTGGAAGTGGTGCAGAAATAGCGGAAGAGGAATTTTTATGGTTTACCTACGATCGAGACTCGATGTGGCCGACAATAGCGGCGCGCGCATGGCGACGATGATTGGCGTGATCGGAAAGGGGACCGCGCAATCAGCCGGCATTGGTGACGTCATTGTGGCGAATGTAAAGGAAGCGAGCGCGACCGGGACGGTGAAAAAAGGCGAGGTCGTTCGGGCGGTGCTGGTGCGGACCAGGCAGCCGATCAAGCGGGGCGATGGCTCGATTCTCCGCTTCGACAACAACGCGATAGTCATCATCGACAAAGATTTGAATCCGCGCGGCACCCGCATTTTCGGGCCGGTCGCGCGCGAGTTGCGCGAACGCAATTTCATGAAAATTGTCTCGCTCGCTCCCGAAGTTTTATGAACCGCATCAAGCTGCACGTCCGAAAAGGCGACAACGTCGAGGTCATCTCCGGGAACTTCAAAGGTTCCTCGGGCAAGGTGCTCGAAGTGATCGCGCGCAAGGAGCGCGTGCTGATCGAGGGGGTGCGGATCATCAAGCGCCATCTCAAGAAATCGCAGGACAATCCGCAGGGAAAAATCGCGGAGCGCGAGGGTCCGATTCACATCTCGAATGTGAAAGTGCTGGAGCGCGGCGAGCGTTCGGCCAAAGGCAAGGGGAAGAAGAAGGCCGCGAAAGAAAGGGCTCCAAAAGCCAAAGGCTCAAAAGCGAAAGAGGCCAGGGAAGAAAAGGCCTAACGAATGAAGAACGAATTTTATCAGCAGTACAAAGAGCGGGTGATGCCGGCGCTGCAAAAGCAACGCGGCTACAAGAATCTCCATCAGGTTCCTAAGGTGGAGAAGGTGGTGATCAATACTTCGGTCGGCTCGCAGTCGGACGTAAAGCAGGCGCTGGAAGATGCAAAAGCCGAGCTTGCTTTGATTACCGGCCAGAAACCCTCCGAGACGCGCGCGAAGAAAAGCATCGCGAATTTCAAACTGCGCCAGGCCCAGGCAATAGGCGCCAAGGTCACTCTGCGCGGCGATCACATGTATGAATTTCTCGAGCGCCTGATCAAAGCGGCGCTGCCGCGCATTCGCGATTTCCGCGGAGTTTCACCGAAAGGTTTCGACGGCCACGGCAACTACACGCTGGGCGTTTCCGACCAGGCGATTTTCCCCGAGGTCGAGCTGGATAAAATCAAGCGCAACATCGGATTTGATGTTACCATCGTCACCACCGCGCGGACAAACGAGGAGGCCAAATCGCTCTTGAGCGAAATGGGAATGCCGTTCAGCGACCGGGCAAAGAAGCCCGTCGCGGCCGCGTCGGCTGAAGCTACCGAATCCAAATGAGTACTGTTACCGATCCTATTGCCGACCTTCTCGCCCGCGTGCGCAATGCCGCGAACGCGCAAAAGACTGAGATGTTCGTTCCGTACTCGAAGATCAAGGCGGAGATCGTGCGCATTTTGAAGGACGAAGGTTACATCACCGATTACTCCGTCGATACGGAAGCGGCGCATCCTCGGATCAAAATTACCAACAAAATAGCGAACCGCACCAGCGCGATCACCGGTTTGAAGCGTGTGAGTCGTCCAGGCTTGCGCCGTTACGTTGGCGCACAGGAGATCCCGCGCGTGCTCGGCGGAATGGGCGTAACGATTCTTTCCACGCCTCGTGGAATTCTTTCGGGACGCGAAGCGAAAAAACAAAACGTGGGAGGCGAGCTGCTGGCTTACGTCTGGTAAGCGCGCCGTAATTTATGTCACGGATCGGAAACAAAGCCGTCGAAATTCCCGACAAGGTGAAGGTGAACATCGGAGCCGATGGCGCCGTCGCGGTGGAAGGGCCGAAAGGCAAATTGAGCTGGATGTTGCCGCGTGAAATCAAAGCGAGCGTGAAGGAGAATCGAGTGTCTCTGGTGCGTGATGCGGAAACACGAAGCGTGAAAGCGTTGCACGGTCTCTCGCGCAGTCTGGTTCACAATATGGTCCAGGGAGTGAGCGAAGGCTTTTCGAAGAATTTGGAAATCGAAGGCGTCGGCTTCAAAGCGGCGGTTCAGGGTTCGACGCTTAATCTCGCTCTCGGGAAATCGCATCCCATCCTGTTTCCGATTCCGAAGGAAATCAAAATCACCGTGACCGATAACACCAAGATCGCGATCGCGGGGATCGACAAAAAATTAGTGGGTCAGGTGGCGGCAGACATCCGCAGGTATTACCCGCCCGAGCCCTACAAAGGCAAAGGCGTGCGTTACGCGGGCGAGATCGTTCGCCGCAAAGAAGGCAAAACCGTTCAATAGTATGGCCGCGAAGGATCGTAAGGAAATTCGGCACCGTATTCACACCCGAATCAGAAAACGCGTCAGCGGGACCGCGGAGCGTCCGCGCCTCGCAGTCCATTTCTCGGGCAAACACGTTTATGCCCAGGTGATCGATGACGATGCCGGCCGGACGCTGGCGGCGGCCGCGACGACGGAAGAGAAGCTCGCGGGGAAAACTAAAGCGCACGCAAATCGCGAGTCGGCGGAAAAAATCGGCAAAGCGATCGCCGAGCGTTTGCTCTCGAAGAAAGTGGACAAGGTCATCTTCGACCGCGGCGGCTTTCTTTATCACGGAAAAGTGAAGGCTCTCGCGGATGCGGCGCGCGAAGGCGGACTGAAATTTTAGAATACCATGGCACAACAACACGGCGGCGGCGGCGGCAGACGGCAGGAGCGCCAGACAGATAAGAGCTCAGCGGCGCGAGGCGACACGACCGAGAAGGTGGTGTTCATCAATCGTTGCGCGAAAGTGGTCAAAGGCGGCCGGCGTTTCAGCTTCAGCGCGCTGATTGTGGCCGGAGATCATGACGGCAAAGTCGGCGTTGGGTTTGGGAAAGCGAACGAAGTTGCGGAGGCGATCCGCAAGGCTTCCGAAGCTGCGCGCAAGTCGATGGAAAAAATGTCGCTCCACGAAAACACGATCCCGCACGAGACCATTGGCGAGTACGGCGGCGGACGCGTCTTGTTGCGTCCCGCCTCTCCGGGAACGGGTGTGATCGCGGGTGGCGGCGTCCGCGCGGTGGTGGAAGCGGTTGGCATCCGCGATGTGCTCGCGAAGTCGCTCGGTTCCAGCAATCACTCGAACGTCGTGAAGGCGACGATCGAAGCGTTGCGCGCGCTGCGTCGGCGCGATGAAATTTTGAAAACGCGCGGCATTCATCTTAGCGACGGGAAAGAGGAGCAGTCATGATCCGCCTGCACAACATGCGGACACGGCCCGGCTCGAAGCATCGAGTGAAACGACTCGGCTGCGGCGAAAGCTCCGGCCACGGCAAGACGAGCGGCAAAGGCCACAAAGGACAGAAAGCGCGCTCCGGCGGCAGCCTCCGTCTTGGTTTCGAAGGCGGCCAGATGCCACTCATTCGGCGGTTGCCAAAGCGTGGTTTCAACAACGCCGCGTTCCACAAGAATTACGCCATCGTCAATTTGAGCGATCTAAGTTCTTTCAAGGAAGGTACGGTAGTGAACGAGCAACTTCTGCGCGATTCGAGATTGATTCGCGGCGGTGGAGCGGGCTTGAAGATTCTCGGCGACGGCGAACTGAAGCACGGTCTCACGATCGAAGCCGACAAGGTCAGTGCGTCGGCTCGCGAAAAAATCGAGAAGGCCGGCGGTACCATCACGATGCGGGAAAAACCGACGCTAGGTGCACGCGCCGAACAACCGGCGCCGGCGGCGGAAGCGGCCCAGCCGAAGATGAAGGCAACTTCAAAAGCCAGGACAGCGCCAAAAAAACCGTCCTCGAAAAAGAAGACGCCGGCCAAATCGACCGCGAAGAAAAAATCCTCGGGAAAAAAGTAACCTTCTCGATGGCAAAATCCTAGTCGATGGTTTCGGCGTTCTTAAACACGGTCAAAATACCGGAGCTACGGCGACGGATTTTGTTCACCCTCGCCGTCGTGGTCATCGTGCGTCTGGGCGCGGCGATCACCACCCCAGGCGTGAACCAAGCCGTCTTGCAGGAATGGTTCCGCAGCACAGTCGACAAGTCGGGCGGAGTTGCCGCGCTCTTTAATCTTTTCAGCGGCGGCGCGCTGGAAAATTGCGCGATCTTTTCCCTCGGGATCATGCCCTACATCAGCGCGTCGATCATGTTGCAGCTTTTGACCGCGGTCATCCCGCAGCTTGGCCGGCTGGCGCGCGAAGATGGCGGGCGGCAGAAAATCATGCAGTACACCCGTTACGCCACCGTGGTGCTCTGTCTTTTCCAAGCCTATTTGCTCGCCATCTCCTTTCAGCATCCAGAGTCGTATCACACCGTTTTGGGCGGCATCAATGAGACGATTGCAAAGCTCGGAATCCCTCTCGTGGACGATTTGGGAATAACGTTTCGGATCGTCACCGTTCTTTCCCTGACAACCGGCACTCTCTTTCTGATGTGGCTGGGCGATCAAATTACCGAGCGCGGCATCGGCAACGGAATTTCGCTCATCATCACCGTGGGAATTGTCGCGCGCCTTCCCGCCGCGCTCGCGCAAGCGTGGAGAACATTCGTGCCCTCGGCCGAAACCGGCGCCAGCCAGGTGAATCCGGCCATTCTCGTGTTGATGATCGCCTTCTTATTTATTGTGATTGCTGCGGTCATCGCGGTGACGCAAGGGGTGCGCAAAATCACCGTGCAATACGCGAAGCGGGTGGTAGGCCGGAAAATGTACGGTGGCCAAACCCAATACATGCCGCTGAAAGTGAATTATGCCGGCGTGATGCCGATCATTTTCGCCTGGGCGCTGCTCCTTTTCCCGACGACGATTGTGAGCTTCGTCGGCAAGAACAATCCGATGGCGCAAAAAATCGTCAGCGCGCTCAATACCGGCTGGCCCCACTATCTGGTCCTTGCTGCCATGATTTTCTTTTTCAGCTATTTCTGGGTGGCGACCCAATTCCAGCCCGCCCAAATCGCGGATGATCTAAAGAAATACGGCGGTTATATTCCCGGCGTGCGCCCGGGAAAACCTACAGCTGAATTCCTCGATTACACCATGACGCGACTCACTTTCGCGGGTGCATTTTTTCTCACGCTGATCGCGATTCTGCCCAGTTTGATGAGTCAGGGATTGCATGTGCCTCTGATCACCGCGCAATTTTTCGGCGGCACCAGTCTGCTCATTATCGTCGGCGTGATACTCGACACGATGCGGCAGGTGGAGACGCATTTGATCCAGCGGCATTACGACGGATTTCTGCGCAAGGGCCGGATTCGGAGCGGACGATTCGACCGCGCTTCCTACAATCGCGGGGACGCGGCGCGGCAAAGCACGTTGATGTGGCTCTATGTCGGCATCGCGATCATCGTCATCGGCGGCGTCGCGGTTTTTCTCTACGGGCACTGAGTGAAAAGGCGTTTGGTGCTTCTGGGTGCGCCGGGTTCCGGAAAGGGAACCCAAGCCGAGATGATCACGCGCCAATTCGGCATCCCGGTCACCTCGCCCGGCGCTATTTTGCGGCGGGAAAAAGATCTGGGAACGCCGCTTGGCTTGGAAACCGCTGACACCACTCAGCATGGCGGATTGGTTTCCGACAAAATTATCGTGGAGCTGATCGAGGATTGGCTGCGATTGCACGGCGCCCACGGATTCGTGTTCGACGGATTCCCGCGCACGATTCCGCAGGCGGAAAGTTTGCAGAGCATTCTGGCCCGGCACCGCACTCCGCTCGACCTCGCCATCTGGCTGGAAGTTTCTCCCGAGACAATTAGCGAACGAATCGCCAGCCGCTTGCAATGCCAGGGCTGCGGGTTCACCACCAGCCAGAGCAGCGCGACTTTTGCCCAACGCCCGATCTGTCCCTACTGCGATGGACCACTTGTTAGGCGAAATGATGACGACGTCACCGTCCTAAAAAAGCGCCTGGAAGAATTTAACTCGAAAACGCAGCCGCTGGCCGCCTTCTACGAGAAGGGCGGCACGCTTCGCAAAATCGATGGCAACCGCGACCGCGATGCTGTTTTTTCCGACATCTCACGGCTAATCGAGCAATCGGCATGATCCCGATCAAGAGCCCAAAAGAAATCGAGCGAATGCGGCAGGCTTGCCGCACCGCGCGCGAAATTCTTGAGCGCGTCAGCGAGCTGGTGCGGCCCGGGATTACGACCAGGGAAGTGGACGATGCCGCGGCGGACTTGATGCAAGAGCGCGGTGTGAAGAGCGCGTTTCTTGGTTACCGGCTCGGCCATCGCGTTTTCCCCGGAAACATCTGCATCTCGCTCAACGACGAAATCGTTCACGGCATCGGCAGCCAGCGGCGCGTTCAATACGGCGACATCGTAAAACTCGACATCGGCGTGATCGAAGACGGTTGGGTGGGCGACACCGCGTCCAC
This sequence comes from Chthoniobacterales bacterium, assembly GCA_036494865.1. Lineage (GTDB taxonomy): Bacteria > Verrucomicrobiota > Verrucomicrobiia > Chthoniobacterales > UBA10450 > AV80. Next base: position 7,448 of record DASXNS010000117.1, read on the forward strand.
GGTGGCGGTGGGAATGATCGACGAACGCACCGAGCGATTGCTCCGGGTCACGCAAAGCGCATTGAGCCGCGCGATCGAAATCGCTTCCGAAGGCGTGCGGCTCGGCGATGTCTGCGCCGCCATCGAAGAACTGGCAGTGGGCGATGGATTCAGCGTCGTGCGCGAATTCGTCGGCCACGGGGTGGGCCGAAAATTGCATGAAGAGCCGCAAGTGCCGAACTACGGCAAGCGCGGAAGCGGCCCGCGTCTGAAAGCCGGCATGACCCTCGCGATCGAGCCGATGATTAATTCCGGCGCCGCCGCCGTGAAACTGCTCGATGACGGCTGGACCGTTTGCACCGCGGACGGCATGCCCTCGGCCCATTTCGAACACACCGTCCT
>DASXNS010000118.1:0-2555 GCA_036494865.1 Chthoniobacterales bacterium
GCGAAGGCGAGAGATAAGCTTTCTCGTGATTACGGAAGAGCAGGCTCTCGCGCACATTCTTAGCGTTGTCGAAGCGCTTGGCTCCTGCATGGCGCCGTTGGCTGAAACGAACGGGCGCTTTGCCGCGCGGGATATTTTCGCGCAACTTGCGCTTCCGCTTTTCGATAATTCCGCGATGGATGGCTACGCGGTCCTCGCAAATTCTTGCGCACCCGGCATGCGTCAGCGGGTGATCGGCGAACAACCGGCGGGAATGGATCGCCAGCTCCGGATCGCGCCGGGCGAAGCGGTTCGCATTTTTACTGGCGCACCGCTGCCGGCCGGCGCGGACGCAGTGGTCATGCAGGAAGAAGTTGTGCGTGAAGGGGCCGAGATCGTGGTGACGGCGCCCGTCGAGCCAGGCGATTTCGTTCGCCGTCGCGGCGGCGATTTGAGTGAAGGGCAAAGAATCGTTGAAGCCGGCGAACAGATTCGGCCGCAAACGCTGGCGTTGTTGGCGGCGCAAGGTCTGCCCGCGATTGAGGTCGGGACGAAAGTGCGGGCCGCGATCCTCACGACTGGTGACGAATTAGTGCCGCCTGGCAGCTCGCTCGGCCCAGGCCAAATTTTTGAAAGCAACTCGATTCTCATCCGGGCCCTTCTCGAACAATGCGGAGCGTCCGTCGCGCTCGCGGAAAGTTGTCCCGATGATGCGAGCTCGATTGAAGCTGCGCTACGGCGAGGGCTCGCTTACGATGTCCTCATTATTATCGGCGGAGTTTCGGTGGGCGCGCGAGATCTCGTAAAACCGGCTCTTGGATCAATCGGCGCGCAAACCGATCTGTGGCGAGTGGCGGTCAAGCCCGGGAAACCTTTCCTCTTCGGACGCGCCGAAAAGTGCGCGATTTTTGGATTGCCTGGAAATCCCGTCTCGGCGTTCGTCACTTTTCTCATCTTCGTGCGTCCCGCCATTCTTAAAATGATGGGTGCAGGCCGAGATGAGCTTTCACTTCCCAGGTTCAACGCCCAGCTCGAAGAAGAACTGAAAAATATCGGCGATCGCTCTCATTATGTGCGCGGCCGTTTGGCTGGCGGAAAATTCATTCCGGCCGGTCTCCAGGAATCTCATGCTCTCCATGGTTTGAAGCGGGCGAACGCGCTTCTTCGTCTCGGGCCCGGTGAAATATTTCCGCGCGGCGCGTTCGTCAGCGTTCTGGCTTTGGATTGATTCGGGCCAAATTTGGCAGGCCGCGTTTGACACACTCTCTTCGTATTTTAGCTTATGCGCGTTGCAAACTGCCACCGCCACTCAACTGACGTTTAATGGGACCGACCAGTTCCGTGCGGATGCCGAGCGGCTTTCCCATATTATTTTGGAGATGCAACGCTGTTTCGTCCTCCATCTGTGCAAGGAGCTGGCGCCCGGCAACGTTTCCTTTCCGCAGTTTTTTCTTTTGGCAGTGCTCGATCAAAAGGAAGTCCTCACGATGTCGGCGATCGCGCAGAAAATGGGACATACCACCGCTGCCGCCAGCGGGTTAGTAGCGCGGTTGGAGAATCTCGGCTACGTGGTCCGCTCGATCGCGCGGGAAGATCGGCGCAAGGTCATGGTCTGCATCACCGAAAAAGGATCCGCGCTGGTGCGCCGCATCCGTCAGGAAATGGTGGGCAATCTCATGAAAGTCATGACCCACCTCACACCCACCGAGCAGAAGGCGTGGTTGCAAATCTACACGAAGATTTACGACTATTGCCAATCCAAGGACGGCCCGCCACCGCTTGCCAGGGTACCTCGATCTCGCGGACCGATGGTAAGCAGGCGTTTCGAAAATGGAACGCGCTGATCCCGATCACGGGAACAATCGGTTGCGCGCAAGACCAACCGGAATTTTTTAACCAGCTATTGGGCAGCAATTTAGGTTACAGACAAAATATGCGGCATGCAGAATGCATAGCAGTCGGCGCCAAGGCTCGCGATTGAGCCGCAGACTTCGAAACCCATTTGAGCCGCTTCTTTGCGCACTACTTTCATGCGACAACTTTTTTTCTCCGCTCTGATTTTCATAGCGCTGGTTGCGCTGCCACCCTTGCCTGGACTCTTCGCCGGATCTGAAAGCAATCAGACCCGTTCTGGCGGCGCCCACGGAATGCCGCGCTTTACTTTGAGTGAAGCAATCTTGACCGCACTGCGACAAAATCCCGCGATCCAAACCGCGCGCCAGGAGATCGAGCGCACCAAAGGTCTTTACATCCAGATGCGCGCTGAAATTCTGCCCCAGATTGCGATGACCGGCCAGTTCACCGATACAGATCCGCGTTTGAAAGTAGAGCATGGCGCACCGGCCGGTTTCAATGCTTCCCCAACGCCTACGCCGGTCGGCGGACCGGGCGGCTTCTCCGACTTCTCAAACTTCTCCGGCGTCGAACGATCTTACAACGTGGAGATCCAGGCGACCCAAGCGGTGTTCGCCGGCGGCCGACTTATCTCCCAGATTCGAGCCGCTGATTTCAGTCGCGACAACAGCTACTACGCGTTTCGGAATGCGATCGACCAGGTTGTTTCGACCACGCGGCAG
>DASXNS010000119.1:0-2711 GCA_036494865.1 Chthoniobacterales bacterium
CTGGAAGAGCTGTAATTGCGGTGACTGCCGGATTTATTTTTCGATCTGAAATTCTCGCACGAGCGCTTTTTTTTTCTCATGTCGCGAGATGGCAAGATCGACGAGTTTTGAGAGGAGCTCCTGGTAACTGATCCCCGACGCTTCCCACAATTTCGGATACATGCTGATGGAAGTGAAACCCGGGATCGTATTCAGCTCGTTGAAGAAAAATTCTCCGCTCGTCCGATCCAGAAACAGATCGACTCGAGCCATTCCTTCGCACTCGAGCGCAATGAAAACTTTCCTTCCAATTTCCTGGGCGCGTTTTGTGGTCTCTGGATCGAGCTTCGCTGGAACGATCAGCGCCGCGCCTTTCTCGTCGAGATATTTGGCCTCGTAAGAATAGAATTCGTGCGCCGGGTCGATCTCGCCTGGAATGCTCACGAGCGGATCGGCTCCTCCATCCAGATTTTCCAGGATCGACAGTTCGATCTCGCGCGCGTTCACGGCCGCTTCGACCAGCACTTTCCTGTCGTAGTTGAACGCATCTTCGAGCGCCGCGCCGAGGTCACTCGGTTCCTTGACCTTGTGCACGCCGACGCTGGAGCCAAGGTTCGCGGGCTTAACGAAGACGGGATAGCCGAGCTGCTCTTCAATGCTTTTCGCGAATTGCTGCTTTTCTTTTTTCCAAACTTCGTGCCTCAACGAAACATAAGCGGCGATTGGAATTCCCGCATCACGAGCGATGCGTTTTGCCATTTCCTTGTCCATCGCGAGAGCCGATGCGAGCACGCCGCAACCGACATAAGGAAGATCGGCCAGCTCAAGTAATCCCTGAATCGTTCCGTCTTCGCAAAGAGGCCCGTGCATGACAGGAAAAACCACGTCGATTCCCCGTGGCGCTCCGCTTTCACCCAGACGAATCAACGCGCTCCCGCCACCCGAATCTGCTGGATTCGGAGGAAGCATGACTTTCGGCGCGTCTTTGAAAACCGGCAGAGACTTCTTTCCCTCCAGCGGAGAAATATCGTTGAGATGCCAGCGCCCCTGCTTGTCGATGGCTACCGGCACGATTTCGAAGCGCTCACGATCCAGGTGATTGATTACGGACGCAGCCGATTGCAGCGAAACTTCGTGCTCGCCTGAACGACCGCCGTACAGGACCGCCACGCGTAGTTTTTTCCCACGCCCGGAATCAGATCGATGGTCTCGCCCTTGATTCACTGGCGCGCCATCAACTCGCGCAGCACGAACGGCAAAATCCCACCGTGTCGGTAATAATCGATCTCGATCGGGGTATCGATCCGCAGCTTTACGGAAACTGCTTCGCGTTTTCCATCTTTGCGCGTGATCTCGAGCGTGACCATTTGCCCGGGTTCGATTGCGTCGGACAAACCAGTGATGGCGTACATCTCCGATCCATCAAGGCTCAGCGTTTGCGCGTTCGTCCCCTCGATGAATTGTAAAGGCAGCACCCCCATGCCCACGAGATTTGATCGATGGATCCGTTCGAAGCTCGCGGCCACCACCGCTTTCACCCCAAGCAACCGCGTTCCCTTGGCCGCCCAATCTCGGCTCGAACCGGTGCCATACTCATGTCCCGCCAGGATGATCAACGGAATCCCATCCGTCTGATATTTCACCGCCGCATCGAAGATCGACATCGTCGCTCCGGTTTCCGAAGTCTGTTTTCCGAAATACTTCGTCACTCCGCCTTCGGTTCCCGGCACCATCAAATTCTTGATCCGCACATTCGCGAACGTTCCGCGCGTCATGACCAGATCGTTTCCGCGCCTGCTCCCGTAGCTGTTGAAATCCTCAGGGTTAATTCCACGCGACACCAAATAATTTCCGGCCGGCGAAGTGGCTTTGATCGCGCCCGCGGGAGAAATGTGATCGGTCGTGACCGAGTCGCCGAAAATCCCCAAGGGTCGCGCCCCACGAATCTCCTCGATTCTTCCCGGCTCCATCGAGAAATTCTGGAAGAAGGGAGGCTTATGAATGTAATCGCTCTTTTCGTCCCATTGATAAATGTCGCCGGTGCTCGAAGGGATCTCGTTCCATTTGGGGTTTTGTCCGGCGAAGTTGCGATAGAGCCGGCGGAAAACTTCCGGCGTGAGCGCTGACTGCATGGTGTCGCGGATTTCCTGCAAGCTCGGCCACAGGTCGCGCAGAAAAATTTCGCGACCATCTCCGCCCTTGCCGATCGGATCGGTCGAAAGGTCGAGATCGACGCGGCCCGCAAGCGCGAACGCAACCACCAGCGGGGGCGACATCAGGAAATTCGCTTTGATGTTTTGATGCACACGCGCTTCGAAGTTCCGATTGCCGGAGAGAACCGACGCAGCCACGAGATCGAATTCACTGATCGCCTGTTCGATCTTGGGATGAAGCGGCCCGGAATTCCCGATGCAGGTTGTGCAGCCATAGCCCACGACGTTGAACCCAAGCTGATCGAGATAAGTTTGCAGTCCGGTTTTTTGGAGGTAATCGGAGACCACGCGCGACCCGGGCGCGAGCGAGGTTTTTACCGCCGGATCAATCGTTAGGCCACGCTCGACTGCTTTCTTCGCGAGTAAACCCGCGGCCAGCATCACGCTCGGATTGCTCGTGTTGGTGCAGCTTGTGATCGCTGCGATCAAAACGCTGCCATGGCCGATCCGGCTCTGCCCATGGGGAAAAGTTGCTCCCGGCTTCGCCTCGATTTCCGCGACCGAATCCGGCGTCGGGCG
>DASXNS010000120.1:0-4396 GCA_036494865.1 Chthoniobacterales bacterium
GGCAGAATATCGGCGGCGGAAATGTAGCGCAGCGGGCGCGTGACCGGTTTGGCAAATTCCACGTTGGCGTCGAACTCGGCGATCAGTTTGTGAATGAAGGGCATGTTGATCGGCCGGGTGATGACGTGAATCCGGTTCGTGCGCACATCGGCGGCGAGCTTGATCTTGCCGATCACGATCGAATCCTCGGAAAGCGCCGCCAACGCGCCGACCTCGCCTTCACCCGCCGGTTGTTGCGGAATGGGCACGGGGCGCACCGGGCGCACGCCGACTCCGGGCTGGCCCGGGAGCGTGTTTGGTTGCGTGCCTTTTTCAAAAACGTCTTTCAACATGTCCACCACTTTGCTCGCATCGGCGCGCTCCAGTTTGATGAACTCGCTCACCACCTCCGCTGGCGGAATGTCCACCTGGTCGATGATATGGACGAGGCTGCGGATCACACTGGAGTTTTCCGTGACTAAAATGCTGGACGATTTCGGGAGGGCGAGAAACGAAGTGTAAGTCTGGGGCGGTGAAAGATATTGCCCGAGGACCTGCTGGAGCTCGGTCGGATCGGCGTAACGAAGTTTGAAGAGAAAGCTGATGACGTGATCGCCGCTGGGAATATCTGAGTCGTCGGAAATGATCGGCACCCCGGCGGTGCGCGGATTTTTCCCGGTGCCGATGACTTTGACGATGTCGCCCTCGGACGGAACGAGGGAGTAACCGTTCATGAGCAAATTAATCTCGATGATCTTGATCGCTTCATCGCGCGGGACCGGTTTACTGATGAAGATGTTGACCTTGCCCTGGACGAAATTATCCATCACCAGCTTTTTGTTGGTGAGGGTCTCGTAAAGATGGAGCACGTCGGCGACGTCACTGTTTGGATATTGCAAGGTCACGCCCGGGTCGGGAGCGGCGGGCGCGGCGTCGGCGGGCGAACGAATGTCACTCGCGGGCGGAGGGGCCGGGGCAGTGCGCCTCGTCTGGCCGTAAAGCGGGTGCAACGCTGTCAGCAACAGCGCCGCGACGCAGGAGGATCGAAGCACGCGCTTTATGTAATAGGTGGCGGGGGCGGGGTCAACCTTATGCTTGGGGGGAAGTTTCGCGTGGCCAGGGTTTTCGGCGCGGATTAGAAGGAAACGTCCAAGGTCTAATATAGAATGAAGAACATATGGATCGCGTAGGGATTATTCGGATGTTGTTTCTTATCACGGTGGTGGCCGGCGGATCTGGTCACGGATTATTGGCGGCCTCAGCGACTGATCGGGAACGCTCGAGAGATATCGCGGAAATCCGCGCAGTGCTCGACGCGCAAGCCGCCGCCTGGAACCGCGGCGATATCGATGGGTTCATGAATGGCTACGCCCAGTCGGACGCGACCGAGTTCGTTTCGGGCGACAAACTCACGCGCGGTTGGCAAACTGTGCGCGATCGTTACCGGAAAAAATACAGCAGCCGCCAGAAAATGGGGACGCTTACTTTTTCAGAGCTGAAGATCACGCCGCTCGGTCGCGATGCGGCGCTGGTGATCGGGCGCTGGAAGCTGTTGCGCAAAACCGACCAGCCGCAGGGACGTTTCACTTTGATTTTCAATCGCACCCCGTTCGGCTGGCGCATTGTGCACGATCACACCTCGTAGTGGGGAGCATTACTCTCCGCGCAATGCCTGAATCGCCGCGCGATAATCTTTCGCGCCGAAAATCGCCGTGCCCGCAACGAAAATGTTCGCGCCATTTTCGAGCGAGAGGCCGGCAGTCTCAGGATTAATTCCGCCATCTACTTCGATGTGCATTTTGGCTTTTCGCCCATCGCGCCACGCCTTCGCGCGCCTGACTTTCTCCATCATCTCGGGGCGAAATGCCTGGCCGCCGAAACCGGGATGCACCGTCATCACCAGCAACAGATCGATCGTCTCCAGAAACGGCTCGACCGTTTCAAAGCGTGTCGCGGGATTCAGCGACAAACCAATGCCGCAGCCAGTCGCGCGAATCGCAGCCAAAGTCTGTGCGACATCATGTTTCGCTTCCGGTTCGACGTGAACCGTAATGGAATTCGCGCCCGCTTCGACAAAGCGCGGCAAAAAATGATCCGGATGTTCGATCATGAGATGCACATCGAGCGGAAGAGTCGTTAGGCCGCGAATGGTTTTCACCATTCCAGGGCCGAAGGAAATATTATCGACGAAGTGGCCGTCCATGATGTCGAGATGAAGCCAATCGGCGCCGGATTCCTCGACCCGATGAACTTCATCGGCGAGACGGGAGAAATCAGCGGCGAGAACGGAAGGAGCGACCAGAATTTTTGGCGAAGGCATGATCCGGAAAAGAAGAAGGGGAAAACGTCCAACGTCCAGTGCCCAACGTCCAACGCCGAATTGAGAAGAAGCGGCGCCGATTCGAGATTCAATATTGGGCCTTCTCTTCCTCTTCTCGCGAGCTTTCCCTTGACGGAGCGAGAGTCCGTTTCTAGATACTACCCGGTTTCAGCCGGTCGTGATCGCGCTCGCACGCAGGGTGCTGTGAGATCGAAGCAGAACGCGCTTCCGACAGACTGGATAGGGCGTTTCAGCGACTAATCTAAAGGCCAATTTTCATGTTCAACGGACTCTTCGGCTGGTTATCCAGCGACATCGGCATCGATCTCGGCACGGCCAACACCCTGGTCTATGTCAAAGATCAGGGCATCGTGCTGCGCGAGCCATCGGTCGTCGCGGTGCAGGCCGGCACGAACAAAGTTCTCGCGGTCGGCGATGAAGCGAAGCGGATGCTGGGGCGCACTCCGGCGAATATCGTGGCGGTCCGGCCGTTGAAAGACGGCGTCATCGCGGACTTCGAAGTGACCGAAGCGATGTTGAGGCATTTTATTCAAAAAGTGCACGGACGACGTGTCCGCGCGAAACCGCGGGTGGTGATCGCGGTGCCATCGGGCATCACCGAAGTGGAAAAACGCGCGGTGCGCGAATCCGCCACGCACGCAGGCGCGCGTGAAGTTTATTTGATCGAAGAACCGATGGCAGCGGCGATCGGGGTGGGGTTGCCAGTGCAGGATCCGGCCGGCAACATGATCATCGATATCGGCGGCGGCACGACGGAAGTGGCGTTGATTTCGCTTTCCGGAATTGTCTTCAGCCGGAGCGTGCGCGTCGCGGGCGACGAGCTCGATGAAGCGATCGTGCAATACATGAAGCGGGCTTACAATTTGATGATCGGCGAGCGGACCGCGGAAGAAATTAAAATCAAGATTGGCTCGGCCTATCCGAGCGAGAAAGAAACGAGCGTGGAAGTGAAAGGCCGCGATCTCGTGGCCGGATTGCCGAAGACGCTGATGATTACGTCCCAGGAAGTGCGCGAAGCGTTGCTCGAGCCGATCTCGACGATTGTCGATTCGGTGCGGATCACGCTGGAACGTTGTCCGCCGGAATTATCCGCGGACCTGGTGGATCGCGGGTTGGTGCTGGCCGGCGGCGGCGCGTTGCTGCGCGGGTTCGATAAACTTTTGAGCGAAGAGACAGGTTTGCCTGTCCATGTTGCCGAAGATCCACTGAGCGCCGTCGCGGAAGGAACGGGCAAATGCCTTAATGAACTTAAATTTTTGCGTCAGGTGGCTTCATCGGATCGAAACTGGCGTTAGACATTGCAGATCGCAGATTGCCGATTTCAGAGCGCGCCGGGAGAAGGCGCGATTTCCGAAATCTGAAATCCTGGATCTGAATTCTGCAATTTCATGAACCGCTCGAGCATCATCGCGCTGATCGTTTTCGGTGCGGCGCTGGCGTATTTTCTCAGCCTCAGTCCGGAGAACACCCGCAATTTGCAGGCGGGATTTTATCGGATCATCGCGCCCTTCCTGAGCAGCGGATCGGGTCTGCAAAAACAAATCACATCGGTGCGGACCGGGTTGAAATCGCTGGAGGAACTCGAGCAGGACAATAATTCGCTCCGGGTCGAGAACCGCTCGCTCAAGGCGACGAACCAGGCGCTGCGCGATGTCGAGCACGAGGTGAATCGTTTGCGCCACGCGCTCGATTATCGCGAGCGTTCCATTTTTCGTCTCGTGCCGGCGGAAATCGTGGCGCGCGATTCGTCGACATGGTGGCGCACGGTGACGATCAATCGCGGGAAAAATGACCACATTGAAAGCGACATGCCGGTGGTGACCGATGAAGGTCTGGTCGGAAAAACCACGACCGTGAGCGATAACATTTCGGTAGTGCTTTTAGTGGCGGATGAAAATTGCCGGGTCGCTGCATCGGTCGAAGGAACGCGCGAGCAGGGAATTGTTTCCGGCGAACGGGTGAGCGGGTCGGTCACGCCGTTGCTCGATCTGAATTTCCTGACCAAGCAAGCAAACCTCCAGCCCGGAATGAAAGCGGTGACTTCGGGAGTGGGCGGAGTTTTTCCATCGGGTTTGC
>DASXNS010000121.1:0-4305 GCA_036494865.1 Chthoniobacterales bacterium
AATTCGGCCAGTTCTTCCTGGGAAATTATCCGCGCTGGTTCGGTCATGATTGGAGGCATTTCACTGGAGAAAAGCAGGAGTTGTGCTTGACTGACAGGTTCGACGTTTGTCGTCCGATGCCTGCGCAAATTATCAAGATCAGTGGTGCACGCCAGCACAATCTCAAGAATCTCCAGGTAGAGATCCCACGGGAGAAACTGGTCGTCATTACCGGCCTGAGCGGGTCGGGAAAATCGTCCCTCGCTTTTGATACCCTTTATGCCGAAGGGCAGCGCCGCTACGTCGAGAGCCTTTCCGCTTATGCCCGGCAATTCCTGGACCAGATGGAAAAGCCGGACGTCGATTTCATCGAAGGTCTTTCACCGGCAATTGCGATCGAACAGCGGAGCGCCGGAGCGAATCCACGGTCCACCATTGCGACCACGACTGAGATTTTCGACTATTTGCGCGTTCTGTTTTCCGCCGTCGGCCAGCCGCATGACCCGGCAACTGGTCAGCCGATTTACCGGCAAACGCCGCAACAAATCGTCGATCAAATTCTCGCTTATCCGCCCGAAACCAAAATCATCCTGCTCGCGCCACTGGTCGACAATCAGAAAGGCGAATTCCGCGACGTGATCGAAAAAGTGAGGCGCGAAGGTTTCGTCCGGATTCGGATCGATGGCGAAATCGCCGAGTTGGGAAAACCGGAGCCGATCCGGCTCAAAAAAAATGAGCGCCACACGATCGAGGCAGTCGTGGATCGGCTGCTGATCCGCGAAGGAGTGCGGACGCGGCTGGCGGATTCAGTCGAGACGGCGCTGAAGTGGGGCGGAAACCGGATCGTAGTTCTGAAATCAGAAGAGGGGAAAACGCCCGACGTCCAACGTCCAACGCCCAACGCCGAACTAAGAGAAGAATGGAAGACGGCTCGCTACACGACCGATTACGGGAACGCGGAGAGCAACTACTCGTTAGGCGAGCTGACCCCGAAACATTTTTCCTTCAACAGCCACCTGGGCGCCTGTCCAGCCTGTCACGGACTGGGCACGCAGCTCGTTTGCGATGCCGACCTCATGATTTCCGATCCGACGAAATCCCTCGCAGAAGGCGCCATCACGCCGTGGCGGCGCGGCACCAAACCGATGCAGGCTTATTACCGGAGCCTGCAAAGCGCACTGGCAAAACATTTCGAAATCGATCCTCACATTCCGTTCGCGGATTTGCCGGAGGCGTTCAAGAAGGCGCTCTATCACGGGACCGGCGACGAACCGATCCAGATGAATCTGGGCAGCAACGGCCGCTCGCCGAAAACGGCCCGGCCATTTGAAGGCCTCGTTCCGCAGATGGAGCGGCTCTACCAGGAAACAGAGAGCGAGTTCACCCGCAATCGCATCCGCGCATTCATGACGCGGGTCCCGTGTCAGGTCTGCCACGGGGCGCGCTTGAAACCGGAAATTCTCGCGGTCACGATCAAGGATTCCGACGGCCGCGAGCTGAACATTCATCAATTCAGCGAGCTGACGATCGAGGCGGCGGCCCAATATATTCGGCGGCTTGCGCTCACCGAACAGCAGCGGCAGATCGTGGCCGATGTCGTGCGCGAGATCGATTCGCGACTTCAATTTCTAGTCGAGGTCGGGCTCAGCTATCTTTCGCTGAACCGCGAGAGCGGGACGCTTTCCGGCGGCGAAGCGCAGCGCATCCGGCTCGCGACCCAGATCGGCTCAGGCTTGGCCGGGGTTCTTTATGTTCTCGATGAGCCGAGCATCGGTCTGCATCAACGCGATAATGCGCAGCTCCTCACGACCTTGCGCCGGCTGCGTGATCTGGGCAATTCAGTCATCGTGGTCGAGCATGACGAGGAAACAATCCGCGCCGCCGATCACATTCTCGATCTCGGCCCGGGCGCTGGCCCGCGCGGCGGCGAGATCGTGGCGCAAGGGACGATCGAGCAAGTGTTGCGCGCGAAAAATTCACCGACGGCGGATTATCTTTCGGGTCGCGCCCGCATCGCCATTCCAAGAGAACGCAATAAGCCGCGACCGAGTCACACCGGCGATGGATGGCTGACTGTAGTCGGCGCGTCGGAAAACAATTTGAAGAACATCACCGCGACGTTTCCCATCGGGTGTTTCACCTGCGTGACAGGCGTTTCCGGCAGCGGCAAATCCACTTTGGTGGACGGTATTTTACGGCGCGCTCTTTTCCGGCATTTTTACAACTCGAAGGACAAACCGGGAACGCATCGCGCACTCCGCGGCCTCGATCAGCTCGACAAAGCGATCGTGATCGATCAAAGCGCAATCGGCCGAACGCCGCGTTCTAATCCGATCACCTACACCGGCGCGTTCACGCCCATCCGCGAATTATTTAGCCAACTGCCCGCGGCTCGGGTCCGCGGATACGACGCCGGGCGTTTCAGTTTCAATGTCAAAGGCGGGCGCTGTGAAAATTGCGAAGGCGGCGGGCTGATCAAGATCGAGATGCATTTCTTGCCGGACGTTTATGTGGAATGCGAAGTCTGCCACGGCCAGCGTTACAACCGCGAAACACTCGAGATTACCTTCAAAGGAAAAAATATCGCGGACGTGCTGAATTTGACCGTCGATGAAGCGGCGCGCTTTTTCCGGAATGTGCCGGCGGTTTCCGATCGGCTGGTGGCGCTGCTTGATGTCGGACTCGGATATCTTCGACTGGGGCAGGCGGCGACGACGCTTTCCGGCGGCGAAGCGCAACGGGTGAAACTGGCGACCGAGCTGGCCAAGAAAGCGACCGGCCGCACAATTTATATTTTAGATGAACCGACGACTGGGTTGCATTTTGCCGACATTGAAAAGCTTTTGCAGGTGTTAATGAAACTGCGCGACGCGGGAAATACGCTGGTGGTGATCGAGCATAATCTGGAGATGATCAAGTGCGCGGATTGGATCATCGATCTGGGACCGGAAGGCGGCGAACGCGGCGGCGAGACTGTGGGGACGGGCACGCCCGAGAAGATTGCAGCGTTGGCAGGGAGTTATACCGGGCGCTACCTGGGGCCGCTGCTGAAGAGATGAAGAAAACGTCCAACGTCCAACGTCCAACGCCCGACGCCCAATGGAAGAGGCGCGCTTGGACCGCGATCTTCGTTCTGATTTGTTTGACGTCGCTGAGGGCAGCGAGCGCGGAGAATTCTGAACTCCTCGCGGCCTCTCGGCCCCTGCAGGAAGGCGTGCCCCAAGTGGCGGTTCTGCGATTGCGGACTCTTCTTAATGGCAATCTCGCGCCGGCAGATCGACGCGCGGCCAGTGCCAAGCTGGGCGAAGCGCTCCTTGCGGCGGAAGAGCCCGAGGAAGCTCTGAAGGTCTTGCAAGACCCGCAGTTGTCCGATTTGCCCGCGGTCCGGTTTTGGCGTGCCCAGGCTTTTGCGAGTCTGGAGCGATGGGCCGAAGCGCTGCCGCTCTATCAACAAATCACGGCGGACGCAGCATCGCCTTTCCATGCCCGCGCTCTTTTCGGACAGGGCGAATCGTTTCGCGCGCTCGGCCGGCTCGACGAAGCGTTGAAAAGGTTCGCTCTGCTTTTTTCCGATGAGCGATGGAAAGAGCGCGCGGAATTGCGTTCGATCGAGCTGCTCCTCGATAAACAAGACAACGCCGGCGCCCGTCGTTTGTTGGATAAAACCAAACCGGACGCGCTCGCGAACAAGAAAGAGAAGCGCTTTCTCCAAGGCCGGCTCGAGGCACAGCTCAATCATCGCGAGCGCGCCCTCGAACTTTTTCGCACAATTTTCCGCAGGCCGGAAGGGGCGACTCGCGCGGTTTTGATCGCGACCTTGTGCGCGGCGGCGGAAACCAACCTGCAATTGAAAACGCCCGAGGCCGGAGACGATCCGCTGGAGGATTTCATCGAGCATTATCCGACCGATCCCGCGCTGCCGACAATTTTCGCCAAACTCGATCAGCTTTATCGCGCCGAGCCGGCGCCTTCTACGCAGGAGTTGAGCCGATGGGCGAACGATTCGGTGCAGCCCAGACGTGCCCTCGCGCAATGGTATTTAGCGAGAAGCGAACTGCGCGCGGGACGCAGCGAAAACGCGTCGCGCATTTTCGGCCTGCTGCGCCGCGAGCATCTGAAGGTGCCGGCGCTAGTGCAAGGGTGGTGCGAGTTTGCACAGCTGGAAATCGATCAGGAACGATATGACGAGGCGCTCGCGATTTTGGAAGAGGCGCGTGCGGCCCATCCGCCGGCGGAGGTGCTGCGCCAAATCGATCTGATCGCCGGTCGCGCCCAATATCAGGCCAGGCACTTCGAGACAGCGGCGCGCACATTCGAGAAAGTCGC